>CALMXF010000156.1 GCA_937870985.1 uncultured Chloroflexota bacterium | reverse complement strand
ATGGGAGTGGCGAGGTCCGACTGGCGCAGGAGCAGAACGTATACGATGTCCTATCGCGTGGCTCGGGGAGAAGCGTAAAGGTTGGCGCGATTCGCGCCGCGCAGCTCGGCATGCGGGTCGGGGTCGTCGAGAAGGATCTCGTCGGCGGCACGTGCGTCCACCGCGGCTGCATCCCGGCGAAAGCGTTGCTGAAGGGCGCGTCAGTTGCGGCGACCGTCAAAGGCGCTAGCACGTATGGCGTGACGCCCGGTGAGATTTCGCTGGACTACTCGGTCACGATGGCAAACGCCCGAAAGGTCGTCGAACAGAACTACAAAGGTATCCAGTTTCTGTTCCGCAAGCACAAGATCGACACGATCGAGGGCTATGGCGTGCTGACCTCCCCGACCACGATCAAGGTCCAGGAGTCGGACGGCGCCTCGCGCGAGCTGTCGGCGAAGAACATTATCATCGACACCGGCTCGACGCCGCGCCCGATCGCCGGGCTGGACTGGGACCCCAAGCGGGTGTTCAACAGCGACCACGCTACGACCGAGCCATATCTTCCCAAGCGCGTGATTGTCCGTGGCGGCGGCGCGACGGGGCTGGAGTTTGCCAGCACCTATCGTGACTTTGATTGCGAGGTCACGCTTGTTGGGCGTGTCGCCCCGAACGAGGACGAAGAAGTCCAGAAGGATCTCACTCGCGCGTTCCAGCGCCGTGGCATCCGCGTCATTCCCAACGTGCGACCAACCGCCGATGACTTCGAAATCAGCGATTCCGGGGTCAAGATGCGGATCAGCCCCGGCGGAAAAGAAGAGATCATCGAGGCGGACGCGCTGCTGGTCGCGACTGGACGGTATGGCAATTACGAGGGTATTGGCCTCGAGGATATCGGCATCAACGTCGTCGATGGATATATCGCCGTGGACGAGTACATGCGAACCAACATCCCCGGCGTTTTTGCCATTGGCGATGTCACCGGCAAGCAGCAGCTGGCCCACACTGCGATGCACCAGGGTGTCGTCGCAGTCGAGCTGATCGCTGGCGAGAAGCCGCACCCGCTCGATTACGGCAAGATCCCCTGGGTTACCTACTGCGCCCCCGAGATTGGATCCGTCGGGTTGACCGAGAAGAAGGCGCGCGACGCCGGGTACAACGTCCAGGTCGGCAAGTTCCCATTATCAGCCAATGGCAAGGCGCGAATTGAGGGCGAGGCGGTCGGCTTCGCCAAGCTGGTCGTCGATGGCGACACCGATCAGATTCTCGGCGTCCACCTGCTGGGTGGCCACGCAACCGAGCTGATCGCTGAAGCGGGCCTGGCAATGATGTTCGAAGCCACCGCCTGGGAGTTGACGATCACTGTTCACCCGCACCCGACGATCTCCGAAGTGATCCACGAGGCCGCGCTCGCTGTATTCGGCCGGCCGCTCCATATTTAAACGCGCGATCCACGGGGCGACCGGCTTGCCGGTCGCCCCGCTCAGTAGAAGGGGTGCTGGCAGACCAGACCGACGATTACTCGGCAGCGAAGTGAATAGCCAACCGGCGCGGTGGTTCGCGATATGCGGATATCTGCTATCGAGACACTGTGCGACCTGCTCACTGGTGACGAGCCAGTCCAATGGAGGGCTGGAAGGGCGAAGGAGGCAGCACTATGGCGAGCAATGGCTCAGGCGGTGCGGCAACGGTATCCCGCGATGTGGTGGGAGATCTGTCGCACGACGATTTGCGGCGTTTGTACGAGACGATGGTTCTCGCGCGTCAGCTTGACGAACGGATGTGGTTGCTCAATCGCTCCGGTCGCGCGCCGTTCGTGATCTCGGTCCAGGGCCACGAGGCTGCCCAGGTTGGGATGGGATTCGCGCTCGATCCATCGAAGGACTGGCTGTTCCCGTACTACCGCGACCTCGCGCTCGTCCTCCACTTCGGTCACACTCCCCGCGACGCAATGCTCTCGCTGCTCAGTCGGGCGGCCGAGCCGAACTCTGGCGGCCGGCAGATGCCGGGTCACTACGGCTCACGCGAGCACCACTTCTACACAGTCTCCAGCCCGGTCGGCTCACAGATCGCCCAGGCGCCGGGGTTCGCGCTGGCCGCGAAGATGCGCGGCGAAGACACCGTTGTTGTCACCTCGATCGGGGAGGGCGGAACGTCTCAGGGCGACTTCCATGAGGGGCTCAACTGGGCCTCGATTCACAAGCTTGGCGTGATCTTCTTTGTCCAGAACAATCACTATGCCATCTCCGTCCCGATGGACATGGAGATGGCGGTAAAGACGGTCGCCGAGCGCGCGGCCGCCTACGGCATGCCAGGCGTGCGTGTCGATGGCGCCGACGCGGTCGAGGTGTACCTCGCTGCGCGTGAGGCGGTCGCACGGGCGCGACGCGGTGACGGACCAACGCTCTTTGAGGCGGTCATGAACCGGATGACCCCACACTCGTCGGACGACGACGATCGGTTCTATCGCAGCCGCGAAGAGGTTCAGTCGTACAAGCAGCGCGACCCGCTCGTCATTACCCGCCAGCGATTGCTCGATCTTGGCGCGCTGGACGATGCGCATGAGGCGGAGATACTGGCTCGGGTAAAGGCCGCCGTGAACGACGCAACAGACTACGCAGAGCAGGCTCCGCTCCCGGATCCGAGCGAGGCGTTCAAGCACGTCTACGCCGAAGAGGGCCGAACGGTCTAGTCGCGACGATGGCGTCCGATCACTGCGTCCCTGGGGAGCAGTGCCTGTCGTGCGAGGTCGCACGTAGCTCGGGAGGACATGTGGCAACGAAGCTACTGATTGAGGCGATTCGTGAGGGTCTCCATCAAGAGATGGCGCACGACGAGCGTGTGATGGTGCTCGGAGAGGATGTCGGTCAACGCGGTGGTGTCTTTCGGGTTACCGACGGACTCCTGGCGGAGTTTGGCCATATGCGTGTCATCGACGCGCCGCTAGCCGAGTCGTCGATCATCGGCGTCGCCATCGGCGCGGCTGCGAACGGCATGCTACCGGTGGCCGAAATCCAGTTCCTCGACTTCATCCATCCGGCCATGAATCAGATCATGAACGAGGCGGCAAAGACCCGGTATCGATCTGGTGGCGATTTCGAGTGTCCGATCGTTATCCGCGCGCCATACGGCGGGGGTATCCACGGGGCGCTATATCACTCGCAATCCCTTGAGGCGTTATTCACGCATATCCCCGGCCTGAAGGTGGTTGCCCCGGTTGACCCCTACGACGCGAAGGGCCTGCTCAGCACCGCGATTCACGATCCGGACCCGGTGCTGTTCCTGGAGCACAAGCGAGCCTATCGCGCCGTCCGCGCCGATGTGCCGGACGAGCGCTACACGGTGCCATTGGGCAAGGCCAGGATCGTCCGCGAGGGTTCGGACATGACGATCATCTCCTACGGCTGGTATCTCCAGGAGGTCGTTCAGGCGGTGGATCGCTATACGCAAGAGCAACAGGCAACGATTGAGGTGATCGATCTGCGATCCCTGCGACCACTGGATACGACAACGATCCTCGAGTCGGTGATGAAGACCGGGAAGGTCATCATCGTCCACGAGGCCAACAAGTTCGGTGGTCTCGGTGGGGAGATCGCGGCGACCATCGCCGAAGAGGCATTCGGGTACCTCGATGGGCCGATTGTGCGCGTGGCCAGCCCGGAGGTCCCGGCGATGCCGTATTCGCCTCCGCTGGAGAAGGCGTACCTGATCACTGCCGATGACATTCGCCTGGCGATCGACAGGCTCGCCGCCTACTAGCCCGCTCGGGGCCGAGGAGGGACAACGATGTCCAGCACGAAACAAGGCACGACGATTACGATGCCAAAGCTCGGCGAGAGCGTCACCGAGGGCACGCTTGGCGCATGGCTGAAGCAGGTGGGCGATACGGTCGAGAAATACGAGCCGCTGGTCGAGGTCGTGACCGACAAGGTAACGGCGGAGATCCCTGCGCCGATCTCTGGCACGATCGTCGCGATCGTCGGCGACGAAGGCGCGACGATCCCGGTTGGTGGCACGATCTGCGTGATCGACGAAGGCGGCGAAGCCGCGATGATCGACACCAGCGCTCCGACTCAGTCCGCCGTGGACACTGGGCCGGCGGTGGCGACGCTGACCGAGCGGATCCCCCCCGATCAGCTTGCTCCTTCCGTGTCAGCGATGTCATCCGGCGATCTCACCCATGCTCGCGCGAACCGCGACGAGCGTGAGATGTTGCGCATTCGGTCGTCGCCGATCGTCCGTCGGCTCGCCGAAGAGCACGAGATCGACTTGTCGACAATCGGCGGCGCCGGCCTTGGAGGCCGGGTGACCAAGGCAGACATCCTGGCCGAGATCGAGCGTCGGCGACAACAGCCGGCCGCGTATGCTGCGCCGCCAGTCGCGCCACTGCCACCGCTGGTCCAGCCGCCCGTTGCGCCTCCGGTTCCGTTTGCCGCGCCACAGTTCGCTGCCCCGCAGGTCGAGCTCTGGCCAGGTGATGAGGTCGTCGACGCCAGCATCATGCGTCGCCAGATCGCGGAGCATATGGTCCGCTCGGTTCAGACCGCCCCGCACGTGACGGTCTGGATGGAGGTAGACATGACCAACGTCGTGGCCGTCCGCAACCGGCATAAGGAGGAGTTTGCCCGACGCGAAGGCTTCGGGCTGACCTACTTCCCGTTCCTCGTCCGCGTCGTTACCAACGCGCTCCGCGAGCACCCGAATGTGAACGCCGTCTGGGATAACGGTCGAATCATCCGACGGAAGGCAGTCAATATCGGTGTCGCGGTTGCCTTGGAGGAGGGGCTGATCGTCCCGGTAATCGCGAACGCCGACGAGAAAAACGTTGTCGGAATCGCACGCGCGGTCCACGACCTTGCCGAACGCGCACGGACCAACCGCCTGTCGGCCGATGAGGTGCACGGGGGGACATTCACCCTGAACAATCCCGGCACGCTCGGCTCGCTATTCTCGACGCCGATCATCGTCCAACCACAGAGCGCGATCCTTTCGATGGAGGCGATCGTCAAGCGAGTGGTCGTCGTCGACGACGCGATCGCCATCCGGCCGATGATGAATCTGTCGCTTTCGATCGATCATCGTCTGCTCGACGGGCTCGCGGCGACCCGTTTCCTGGCCACCGTCAAGCGCGGCCTCGAGACCTATCCGACCGACGCGTCGATCTACTGATCGCCAGCGAGATAAAGTGCAGCGGCCCGGCCATACTGGCCGGGCCGTTCGCGTGCTGGGCCGTAGAAACGACGCCAGGCATGACACGTTGCGGGCAACGCAGCGCGCTGGCCCGATGCCGTCGTTCCCGACTTCGCGGTGTCGATAAGAAACGCTGCGTCGTGCCCCGGTTTGGCGTGCAGCGGGGATGGCGTCTGTCTTGCGTTTGTCGCTATTAGATTGTTGCGCGATTCGCGCTCCCGGACGATTCACGCGTCGCGGGGACGCCTCGCTAGCTATATGAACGGGTGGTTGGGATGTCTCTGGATAATCGACGCCAGCGAGCGGCCGATCTGCGTGCGAGGCGTGAGTCATATCTCCGGTCGCGGTACTCGAGGCTTGAGCCCGAGCCTGGCTGGCGCGGGCCGATTCATTCGCGTCGTCGTCGTCTGTACCCGCCCCTCATGATTGTGTCGGCTGTCGCGTTCTCGCTCGTTGCTGCTCTTGACGTGCTGCGCGTGCTCGCTGGCGCGGATCGTTTGGAGAGCTTATCGAACACGCTGATCATCGTCGGGCTCGTGGCTGGCTTGCCGGCCGCAGTCATCGGCACTATCGAACGGTCCCAGATGCCGATCGGGTCGGCCGAGAGGCGGGCGGCAACCTGGCGCGGCGTCGGGAACATCGTTGCGCTTGTCTTAATCGTGGCCGGTTGGTTGACCCGCACAGGTGATCAAGGCGCGCTGGGCGTGGGGTCGCTCCTGCTTGTCTGGTCTGGAACTGTGGTCATGTTGGTGACCGGCATGATCGATAGCGGGCTTCCGACGCAGCCGGCCGCGCGCCTCGTCCTTTCGGAGGACGATCGTGTTGAGGCGTGCCAACCACCAGTTATGAAGCTTGCGTCGCCAGCGCCAGCCGCCGATCGGCGTCAGATTGCTCATGGCTAGTGTTGAACCCTATGGCGCCATCGCCCTGGCCGGAGTCGCTTCGGCCTCGAGCTCCGTTGCCGAATCTGTGGCGCGCGCACCTCGAAGTGTCAGTAACAGGAGCACGTTGGCACTCAGCGCGAGCGCCAGACCGCCGACAGCGAGGATGGTGACCCGCTCTCCGTAGAAGATGGCGCCCCAGACGGGTGATAGAGCGGGGTTGACGAAGGTGGCGACAGCGATAACGAACGCCGGGGCAGTGACAGACGCGCGGTTATATGTCACCGGCGCCAGGATGTAGTGTGCGCCGACCCAGACGAGCAACACGGGTACGACCCACCAGACCAGATTGCCCAACGCCCTCCAGTCTGCAAACGGAACCAGAACCAGCCCACCAACCAGCATCGTCCAGGCGGCAGTTGCATCGACGCCGACGGTCGGAACGAGTCTGCGGCCGGCCAGAGCGCCAACGGACCCGATAACCGCCGCGACGAGCGCGATGACGAGCCCGCCCAGCACGTTGTCGCCGCTCTCTGAGCCTCTGCCCGCCAGCAGCAGTAATCCGATGCCCGCTGCGCCGATCGCCAGAGCTGGAATCGCTCGTGATGGAACCCTGTCTCCCAGCAGCGGGCGCGCCACCAGAACCATCCAGAGGGGCAATGACGCGAACGCAAACGAGGCGTTGCCGATTCCGGCCATCGTCACGGCAGTGGCCATCAGCAAGTTGGTTGCGCCGTTGGCAACGCCAAACCCGAGCGCCTCGGCGCGAAGCCGCCAGCTGGGCAGCCGTAGCCGATGACGGGGCGTTAGCAGTGCCAGCAGACTCCCGGAGATGAGCAGCGCGGTCGCCATCAGCGTGGACGGCGGCAGCGGTTCCCAGCGGATAATGACGCCTCCGAATGACCAGACGACCTGGCAGAGCGCGAGCAACAGGATTGCGCGGCGCACAAGGCGATCCTTCTTGTATGCTGGCGTTCGATCCGCACGACCACGGCCGATCGTGCCGCGAGCCGGCGCGAAGTGTACTCGCCGGCGCATTGGCGTGCTGGATCAGCCAACAATGAGGAGTGGGTTGTGGATCGGGACGCATATTTCGAGCATCTCCGCCGTGGGATCGACGCTGTCGACCGGTGGCAGGATCGGCGTGGTCCATTCGAGGCCGACGACACGTTGGCGGTGCCAGGGAGCCGTGTTGCCGAGGCGCTGGCGGAGCTGTCGGAGCGACTCGAGGAGAATTACCCGTACGGTCACCCACGCTACGCCGGCCAGATGATGAAGCCACCCCACCCCATCGCAACCCTCGCCTACGCGATCGCAATGCAGATCAACCCGAATAACCACGCGCTCGATGGCGGCGCGGCGACGTCGCGAATGGAGCGAGAAGTCGTCACGGATCTCGCCGCGATGTTCGGCTTCCCCGAGCAGCATCTTGGGCACCTGACCGGTGGTGGGACGATCGCCAACATCGAGGCGCTCTGGGTCGCACGCTCCCTGCACCCCGAGCGCGCGATTGCCGCGAGCGACCAGGCACACTACACGCATGGCCGCGGGTGTGACGTGCTCGGGATCGAGTTCATGCCGATCGCGTCCGACACGGCCGGGCGGATGGATCTTGACGCGTTGGAAGCCCAGCTCCGGTCCGGCAAGATCGGCACGGTCGTGGCGACGGCCGGCACCACCGGGCTTGGCACGGTCGATCCAATCCACGAGATTATCCCGCTGGCGCGTCGGTACGGCGCTCGTGTGCACGTCGACGCGGCCTACGGGGGTTTCTTCATGCTCCTCGCGCGCCGTGCCGACCCGCCTATTGTTCCAGCGCCCTTTCTGGCCATTGCAGACGCCGATAGTGTCGTGGTTGACCCGCATAAGCACGGGCTGCAGCCGTATGGATGTGGGTCGGTGCTGTTCCGCGACCCGGCGGTCGGCCGGTTTTATGTCCACGATTCACCCTACACCTACTTCACTTCCAGGGATCTGCATCTCGGTGAGATCAGCCTCGAATGTTCGCGGGCCGGCGCGTCGGCGGCGGCGCTCTGGACGACGCTTCGCTGCTTGCCGCTTGCGCCGGATACGGGCCTCGGTGCGATTGTCGCGCGTGGTCGCGACGCTGCGTTGCTGTGGAGTGAGCTGATCTCGGAAGGCCCGTATTTCCGACTCGTCGTCGAACCGGATCTGGATATCCTCGCGCTCTATCCGACACCTGAATCCAGCGGGGCGACCACCGCCAGCGCGATATCCCGACTCGTCGATGAGCTCTTCCTTGCCGCTGAGCATGATCCGCAGTCTCCGGCGTTCTTTGCCAAGCTCGTCGTTCCCCAGAGACTGCTGGCCGCACACGACCCGGCGATCATCTGGGATCAGCCAACTGTCACCGTGCTGCGTAGTGTCCTGATGAAACCGGAACACCTGTCGTTTGTTCCTGCGCTGAACGACACACTCGTCCGTCAGCTGACCAATATTGCGAGGACCATGTGAGCGATGGTGGGACTGGACGTATCGTCCGACTACAGATTCAGCAGGCGTCACTGAAGGTTGGCCCGATTCGGGCGCGTCGATATGACCCATCCCCGATCCTGAGCGTCGATCGCCTGATCCTCACGCCGGACGGCGCGGAAGCGGTTGTTGACGGCGCGCGACTTTTCGATGTCCATCATGCGCATCACCCCGACTCGAAGAACCGGAATGGCGTCAATGATCTGTCGATTGGCTTCACGGGAAATTACCGGCGCATCCGCGAGAGGTTGGGCGCTCACATCGTTGATGGAATTGCTGGCGAGAGCATCCTCGTTGAGTGTGATGACCCGCCAGCGCTCGGCGCGTTGATGAATGGCATCGAGATCGAGGTGGATCCGAGCCTCTGGATCAGGCTCGCGGAGGCATCAGTGGCCCACCCGTGTGTCGAGTTCAGTCGCTTCTGCCTGAGATCCAGCGTGGTCGAACCCCGCCAAATCAAGGAGACGCTACAGTTCCTTGATGATGGGACGCGCGGCTTCTATGTTGGCCTGCCGGCCGGCGATCCGATCGGTATTGCCGTCGGCGCGGCGGTCCGGTGGCGCGGATAGTCAGGTCCGGGCAGGCGCTGGAAGCCGCAGTGGGAGCCACTCTGCAACGAGAACGATGAGCGCGCCCCAGACGAGTGTCGCGAAGGCCAGGTGGCTGATTCGCACCCAGTTGGCCAACTCGGTCCAGATGTTCGCGGCGCCGATCAAGGTCTCGATCAGTGTCAGCGCGAGCGCCAGACCGGCCAGCATCGAGACTCGCGCGCTCATTCCGGCGTCACGCACCGCGACGACCAGCAGCCACACGATTGCTCCGATGGTGATCAACGCCAGCCAACGATGCAGGATGTGGACGTCGGCGGAGGTCCAGCCTGTCGGAAAATACTTGCCGTGGCACAGCGGCCACTGCGGGCATGCCCAGGCAGCGCCGCTGGACGCGGTATAGGCGCCAGTGAGTAGCAGCCCGAATGTTGCAGCAATAGCGACGATCGCCGCCCGGACGATTGCCGGGCTTGCCGGCCGCGCCGGCCGGCCGGGTCGGGCGTAACCGATGAAGGCGATCACGATCATGATCGCGAAGTATGCCTGCGCCATCCCGAGGTGCGCGGTTACCGCGCGGGGATCCAGCTCAGCGAACACAGTGACTGCGCCCAGAAGCGCCTGAGCCAGAACTAGGACGAGCGCGGTGACCGTCAGCCAACGACGAGCGTCGGATCGTCTCGCTTGCCGCCAGGTCGCAAACACAAGCCAACTGGTGAGTAGCAGGATCGCGCCCGCCACGACGCGATGGAGGTACTCGATCGTCGTCAGGTAGCTGAATGTGGGAATGACTTTTCCGTTGCAGATCGGCCAGTCGTCGCCGCAGCCCATTCCGGCTCCTTCGATCCGGACGACGCCGCCAATCAGAATCAGAATATAGCCGAGCACGACTGTCGCGACTGCAAGCCGCTCGACAGTGAACCACCCCCGCTGTGCGGCCGGCGCTGCTTCCCGCTCGCTACTTGCCCGTTTTGCTGTCTGCCCCATACTGCCCCGCGCCTCCACCCCCATGAACACGCATAGACCCGCCGGTGGACGGGTATTATGCCAATGATTGCTGTTTGCTCGTCGCGCGCCTGTGACCTAACGCACATGCGCTCCCGGGCTAGATACCAGCGATGCCGGGTAGCCGCCGTGAAAACGCGGTAATCAGCCGAACCGCTTCCTCGAAATCGGAGAGCCGTAGTGTGGCATACGGCGAATGGATGTAGCGGCATGGCAACGACACCACCCCTGCCAACACACCCGCCTTCGACCGATGGATGACACCCGCATCAGTCCCGCCCGGCGCTGGCACTTGATACTGGAACCGGATCGATTCCGTTTCGGCGGTCTCGGCAAGAGCCCGGATGACCCGCGGCATTCCGATCATGCCGCTATCCATGATGCGGATCGATGGACCCTGGCCCTGGCGCGTCGGTTGGCGAGCAGGCGGGACCCCCGGCATATCCGCTGCGATCGACCCCTCCAGCGCGATCGCGATATCCGGGTCGATCTGGAACGCCGCAGTCTGTGCGCCGCGAAGCCCGACTTCCTCCTGGACGGTGAACGCCGCGACAACTGTGATCTCCGTCGTTTCGTTGCGTAGCGCCTCAAGAGCGCCGACGACGACGGCACAGCCGGCCCGGTCATCGAAAGCTTTCCCCATAACGACATCGTCGCCCAACTGCTCGAAGCCGTACGAAATGACTGCGGGCGACCCGATCCGGATGCCCAGCGCGGCAGCCTCTTCCGGAGAGCTTACGCCGATGTCGATGAACAGATCGTCGATCCTGAACGGTTTCTCGCGGTCTTCAGGCCTCAGGATGTGCGGTGGCGCTGTCCCGATCATCCCGCGGATGTAGGTTCCGCGGTCGGTCCGAATTGTCACCGCATGGGCCGGAACGATCCGCGGATCCCATCCGCCGATTGTGGTGAAGCGCAGGAAGCCGCCATCCTCGATCCACGTCACCATGAACCCGATCTCGTCCATGTGCGCGTCGAGCATCAGCGTCCGGTTGCCACTGCCGCGCTTCGTGGCGATCAGGTTCCCGAGCGCATCGACGCGCACGTCGTCGACCAGCGGCTCGACCATTTGTCGGATCTCGTTGCGAACCTCGTCCTCGAACCCGGATGGACCGAATGCTTCTGACAATGTCCGAAGTACCTCGACCGAATTCATTGGCAACCCTTTCCTGTGTCGCAGCCCGTTGGCTGCCATCGTCGCACATTCAACGATGGCGACACGCGATCATCCGCCCGGATCAGGCCGTTGCCCTGCGGCTGAGACGGATCCCCGGCGCAGCGATGTTCGGCTATCATGCGCTAGCCGGCCCGGTGGGTGCGGGGCTACGGATCAGGGTCAATGAGGAGGAATCATGGCGGATATCAATATCGTCCGCGACCAGCTTCCTGGTGTCACAGACACCGTCTACCTGAACACCGGGACGTGTGGCCCGTTGCCGCTCGTCGCATACGAGGCGATGCGAGAGGAGATGAGCCACGATCTGACCAAGGCGCGCATCGACTCCGACCACTTTCCGAGCCTTGGCCGCAAACGCAATGAGGTTCGCGAGGCAGTCGCGTCCTACGTTGGCGCCGTGCCGTCCGAGATCGCAGTGACGTCCAGCACAACCGACGGGATGTACGTCGCGATCCTTGGCTATCGCTGGCAGGCTGGCGATGAGCTGCTGATGAGCAACATCGAGCACCCCGGCGGGATGGTGCCGTCGTTCCTGGTGAAGCGGCGCTTCGGTGTGCGGGTCAAGGTGGTTGATATCGGTCTTGGCGGGGGCGATCCTGCGGACGTTGTCGCGGCCTTTGAGCGCGCGATTACT
The DNA here is from genome assembly GCA_937870985.1 of uncultured Chloroflexota bacterium. Taxonomy (GTDB): domain Bacteria; phylum Chloroflexota; class Chloroflexia; order Thermomicrobiales; family CFX8; genus JAMLIA01. The sequence goes on along the minus strand of CALMXF010000156.1, from coordinate 6,821 downwards.
CCCCGGACTCGAATGATCGTGATCTCGCACGTCTCGTACACGACCGGCGCGAAGCTGCCGCTCAAAGAGCTGGTGACAATGGCTCACGCGCATGATGTCCTCGTCGTCGCAGATGCCGCGCAGTCGTATGGCCCAGTTGCCCTCGATCTTCACGATATCGGGGTCGATGCCTATGCTGGGTCGGGCCAGAAATGGATGTGTGGTCCGGACGGCACCGGGATGCTCTACGTTCGCGCCGATCGTGTGGGCGACTTTGAGCAGACGTTCGTCGCCGGTGGCACGACGATGGGTACGCTGGACTACTTCGGGGGCTCCTACGCGCCGGCCCTCGGCTCGGCGCGCTTTGATACTGCCGGCCGTAATACGATCCTGACGGCCGGGCAGGCTGCCGCAACCCGCTGGATCTCGAGCGAGCTCGGCAAAGACTGGGTCTCGACGCGAGTTCAGGAGATGGCCGGCCTGGCGTATGACGAGCTGTCGCGGCTGAAGGGCGTCACGATGGTGACGCCGAAGGAGGCGGTGGCCGGCCTGATCGCATTCAATGTCGATGGCATCAGCGGCCCCGATCTCTCGGCCCGATTGGCCGGCGAGCATGGCGTCACGATTCGTTATGTCACGAAGTACATCAATAACCCCGAAGCGGCCCGCGTCTCGCTCCATTACTTCAACACACCCGAAGATCTGGGCGCGCTCACCGAGGGTATCCAGTCGATCCAGGGCACGCTCTAACATGCGACCAGATTTTTCGACCGTCGAGGCACTGAACGCCTGGTCACCTGGTTCGCTCGCCGAGCTGTTCGGCATATCGATCGTGTCGATTGAAGAAGGCCGGTTGACGAGCGAGCTTGTCATCCGGCCCGAATTCATGGCGCCAAACGGCTACCTTCATGCAGCGACCGTCGTTGCAATCGCCGACACGACCGCCGGGTTCGGGTCTCGCGCGCATCTCCCGAACGGAGCGTTCGGGTTTACGACTATCGAGGTCAAGACGAACTTCCTTGGCACGGCGCGCCAGGGGGTCATCGAATGTGAGGCCCGGCTCATCCATGGGGGCCGGACCACGCAGGTCTGGGACGCGACAGTAAGCCACCGCGAAAGTGGCAAAACGATCGCGCTCTTTCGTTGCACGCAAATGATCCTATACCCCTCAACCGGCTGACCCGAAGACCGCGCACCGCGTACACTGATAGACCGCGCGACGACGCATCTGTCGTCGCGCGGCATTTCGATCGAGCAATCACGGTGGGTGAGGGACAGGGCATGGAAGGTCGGGCGACCAACATCGGCGTCATCGCGGTTCTCGGGTATATCGCGACGGTCTTTGCGGCGAACTGGGCAATCAATCGATTCGGGGTGGTGTCGGTGGGTCTCGGCCTGGTCGCGCCGGCGGGCGTGTACTTCGCCGGCCTTGCGTTCACGCTTCGCGATATCACCCAGGACACGCTGGGGCGCTCGTGGGTGCTGGTCGCGATTCTCGTCGGGGCGTTGTTGTCGGCGCTAGTCTCCACGCAGTTCGCGCTCGCCAGCGCGACGGCGTTTCTGTTCAGCGAGCTCTGCGATTTCGCGGTCTACACGCCACTACGCGAACGAAACTGGATCGGCGCAGTAGCGGCGTCGAATGTCGTCGGTCTGGTAACCGACTCCGTCCTGTTCCTGTGGATCGCGTTTGGATCGCTCGAATATCTCAGCGGTCAGATTGTCGGCAAGATCTGGATGACTCTCCTCGCCGTTGGCGTGCTCATGGTGTGGCGACGCTATTCGGGCCGGCCGGGCTGGATCTGAGCGTCCGTCCGGATGTCGGCCGTCGCGTCAGCCAGGTTGCCCCGCCAACTCCATCCGTAGCTCGGGAATCACCCGCGTTGAGATGTCCACCACCGTGGCCGAAGGCGATCCCGTTGGCAAGTCGAACATGAAGTCGCGGACGCCCGCCTGATAGTACGCGTGGACGTGCTGGCGGAACGCACCCTCGGACACAAGTGGATCTGCGCCGGTCGAAAGGCAGCGGCGGATTTCCGATGGATCGCGACCAACCTCCCGGCATGCGGCGACCAGTTGCGCGTCGTGCCCTACGTATTCCTCGGGGCTGCCGCCACCGTCCCAGAGATCAGCATAACGGGCGACGTGGCGAAGCATGCGCTTCCCGGTCGAACCGATCAGCACGGGAATGTGGTGATTGACCGGCTTCGGCGCGAACGGCGCATCCTCCAGCGTGTAGTACTCCCCGTGGTAGGTCGTCCGGTCCTGGGTCTCAAGCTGACCCATGAGCTCCATCGCCTCGCCGAAGCGATCGACGCGTTCACGAGCCGATGGGAAGGGGATGCCGTAGGAAGAGTGCTCGCGCTCGTTCCACCCAGCGCCCATGCCGAGGATGAGGCGGCCACCAGACAGGTGGTCGACAGTGACAGCCTGCTTGAACATGATCGCCGGGTTGCGGTGCATGTTGCCCGTTACCATCAGACCCATACGGATGCGGCTTGTGCTGCTGGCCAGGCCGGCGAGCGCGGTCCATCCATCGAGCGTCGGGCCATCCTCTCCGTCGTAGAGTGAGAAGAAGTGGTCGAACAGCCAGGCCGAATCCCAGCCCGCTTCTTCCGCCCAACTCCATTGCTCGACCAGCATCGGCCACGACCGCCAGTGCTGGGCAGTGACGATTCCAAAGGTGACACCGTTGCTCATAAACCCCACCATCTCCTTCTCCTGTCGCATTCGGCGCGAGCCGGCCATCATGCGTCGGGAGCAACTCGCGGCGAACGAGCGAATCGAATCGATAGCGCGCCGCCGATCAGCATCAGAATCGTCATCATCGGCCAGATCACACCCGGATTCGGGAGATCCAGCGCGATACCGGCCGTAAAGGTCGCCAGGGCAAACGACCCGCCCCAGACGATGCTGGTGGCTGAAAAATAGCGACCCCGTAGATGGAGCGGCGCCAGCCGCACCGGTACAACCGCCGTCACCGGCATGAACAGGATCTCGCCAGCCGTGTAGATCACAAACGCGGCGACCGCGGCGGCAATTCCGACGTGGGGTGTCGCCAGGATGAACATGAAAGCGATCGCCCAGAGGACCGACGCCGTGACCAGCGGTCGGCCGATTTGACCGCGGTTGATCCATGCGGCGACGGGGATCTGCGTGCTGACGACAATGATGGTATTCAGCAGGAACAATGCGCCGATCGTTCCTTCTCCGATTCCGGCTGCTTCGCGCAAGTAGGCCGGCACGCTCATCGTGATCTGGGTGAAGCCGAACACGAGGATAAACAGGATGACGAGCGCGAAGATGAATGTCCGATCTGGCAGGACATCAGCCCATGTTCCATGCGCGCCGGCGCCATCCGTGGCGTGCAGCCGAATCGCGGGGACCGTTCTCCAGATCAACACTGCCGCGCTGGCGATCATCAGTGCGCTGACGACGAAGAGGATGCGATATTCGTGCAGTCCGCCGCCCGCCACGATTGCGCCGCCCAGCATGCCCCCGACACCGATCCCGACTGCGTTCGCAACCCGGAGCACCGACATAGCCTCGGCCACCCGCGCTCGCGCGGTTAGCGACGCGATCGTCGAGTCGGAGGCCGGCCAGTAAACCTGACTGGCGAAATTGAGCACGATCGTGACTGCCAGGAACGTCCAGACCGACGTGCCCCATGGGTAGATTGAGGTCGCGACGGCGATGACGGCCATGCAGACGAGCAACACGGGCCGGCCACCGCGTCGATCGATCTGCCCGGCAATCAGCATGAGAAAACCGATCCCACCGAGGCTGGCCATCGCGATGCCGCTGCCGACGATGCTGGCCCGGAGCCCGACGATCTGCGAGAAGAAGATCACCAGAAACGGGATGGTCATGCCGCGACCGGTCCAGAGGATCAGGTTGCCGAGCGCCATCGACCAGACAGCGCGGGGATGTTCGGCCAGAACCGACCGCAGGCGTGTCATCACGCCCGGCGGTCTCGTCGTGTCCTGCTCCTTCACGGTCGATTCCGACACGCAGATCCCCTCAGTCCCCGGTGAATCGTTCGACCGGGACAAGATATCAGCCGCGTCGCTGCTGCGACGCGGCTCCAACGGTGTATTGTGCAACAGTCTGGCGACATGGCAATACGTCAGACGGGGCGCGGCGCGGTCAGCACGGAGATCAGATCGCTCGCACGCGGATCATCGTCAGATATGGCGCAACGTCGGCAATGGGCGCGTCTTCCCAGCGCGCGCTACGCCCGGCAAAGAGCTCCACCACCGCGCGAATCTCGCCACGCGAGACCCGCCCTGCCACCCGGGTGTCGAACGCGATCATCCAGGCCGGCCCGCCAGGTGTGTCGGGCGCATACGCGACCCCCACCCGCTGCTGACCGGGGACCTCCACCCAGTACACACGGTCGCGGTCAACCCCGACGGATTCCCTGTATGGTAGCGCTCGTGCAATTGCGCCGATTTCATCCGCGACAGCCTGGGTCAATTCCGACACGATCATTGGCGATGGCGTAGCTGCCTCCTTTCGTGGCGTCCCTGACGCCGATCGACTCTGCCATACCGATCGGGGAATAGCCAGATGCCACAGGTGTTGTACGAGACGATTGCCGACTGCACGATACCCTGTCACGGAGGAGCCATGAGCGTAGCGGATCTATGGGACGTCGCCTTGAACGTCGACGAGTACATCTCCTCGATGACTCAGAACCAGGGAGTGTTCGCCGCAGCGATTGGCGCGACCGAGCTCACGGACCAGCAAAGGCGTCTGTTTGCCGGTGATCCCGTCCGGATCCTGGTCTTCACTGAAGATTTCTGCGGTGATTCCGCGCAGCTCATCCCGCCGGTTGCGCGATTGGCTCGGGAATCCGCGGATGTCGACTTACGAATACTTCGGCGCGACGATCATCGGGATATCGCCGCGAACTACCTGCGTAAGGACGGATACCAGGCGATCCCGGTCTTCATCGTGTTCGGCGCTGACGGTGGGGAGCGTGGATTCGTCATCGAGCGACCGCAGGTTGCCTACAGCGAGATGGCTGCGGAAACCAGCCGCTTTGCGTCCGAGCATCCGGAGATCGAGGGAGTCAGTCGAAACTACGATCGGATGCCGGATGAGACGAAGGCGGCAGTGCGAGCCAATATCGAACGATACCGGCGCACCCGGACATCGGAGTGGGTTGCGGCGCTGTTCGACGAGCTGGAGATAGCGGCCCGACGTGCCACGCTGACAACCGCCGAGAGCGACTGACCACCATCTCTCGCGGCTGGACTTGACGCTGGATGTCCCGTGACGTGTATGCTCATGCGTGATTGTAGTCGCAGCGATACGCGCCGCACGCACGAGGATCATGAGACGACGCCAACGCCCAAGTCCATTCTCGACCGCCTCGGCCCGGCCTCGACGGCGCGAGCGATCTCCACGCTACCCATTGCCACGATCGAAGGGCGCACGCCCTTACGAGCATGACGGGGATGCGCGCCCGCAGTCTTCGTCGTTCGACCGGACGATGCGCCTACCGGCGTTCCTGCATGCTGCCCGCCGCCGTCCGATCCGTTCAGTGCGAACCATCGCCGTTGTGCTTCTTCTGTTTCTGCCTGTCGCTTTGACGACCTGGGCCGCGTCAGTTGTGGTGCCGATCGCGATCGAAGCCCGACAAGCAGCCGGGCAGGTGTTCGTCACGCCGGTGGTGCGCGAGCATTTCGTCGATACACCGGGGACGCGAGTGCCCGAAATCCCGGGATCGCCAACAATCGCCTCAACGACCACCACCGGGATTGTCAGCATCCCGACCGCGACTCCGCTCCCGAATGCGACGCCAACGCCACCCGGGCCGACACCGACGCCGTATCCAGCGTGGGACAGCGATCGGCCGATCAACATACTCTTGCTTGGAGTCGACGCAAGGGTCGGCGAGGAAGGCCCCCCGCGAAGCGACACGATGATCATTGTGCGGATCGATCCCGTCTCGAAACGGGTCGACATGCTGTCGATCCCCCGCGACTTGCTCGTCGAAATCCCTGGCTATAGCGCGACGAAGATCAACGCCGCATACCCGTATGGCGAGATGAACTCCGACATCCCGGGCGGCGGACCGACGCTCGCCGCGCAGACAGTCGAGTACAACTTCGGCATTCGTATCGACTATTTCGCCGAGGTGGACATTGTCGGGATGGAGAAGGTAGTGGACACGCTCGGTGGCGTCGTAGTCGACGTCCCCGGGATCATTAAGGATGATCAGTACCCGACGGGGGACTACGGATATACCCGTGTGTACTTCACCCCTGGGTTACAGCTCATGGACGGGCAAACCGCTGTGCGCTTCTCCCGAACCCGGCATGGCGATGGCGACTTCGCCCGTCAGGCGCGCCAGCAGCAGGTGTTGATGGCCATCCGTGACCGCGCGATCGATACCGGCGCGATCACCAAGCTCCCGGAATTACTGGGCGAGGTCGGCGCGTCCGTTCGGACTGACTTGTCGCTACGCCAGATGTTCGCGCTCGCGCGACTTGCCCAAGAGATCAACCGCAACGACATCTACACGCACAGCATGGCGCCATATGTGCAGGTGAGCTGGATCGACGGCGGGTACTACCTGGTCGGCAATTGGGATGCCATCCGCGCGATGGTTAGCGACTTCCCCAGCGATTCGAATGCACAGCGCCCACTTGAGTCCTCGGCCCCGGTGGAGACGCCAGTAGTCTCTCCGACGATCCCACCGCGGCCAGTCCCGACCGCCACTCCGACCACGCCGAGCCGGCTCGTTCCGTAATCATCCCTCCGGCTCACCCGGGGCCGTCTTCTGATTCACCCAATCGCGGGTGGCAAGCCGCGCGCGCGCCAGAGCCGATGCCGCG
>CALMXF010000155.1 GCA_937870985.1 uncultured Chloroflexota bacterium | reverse complement strand
AGTGGGTATCTCACAACTGGCGCTGAATCTACCCTCCGAACTATCCGGAGGCGAACAGCAACGCGCAGCTATTGCGAGGGCGCTCGCGAACGAACCGAGCCTGCTCCTCGCCGATGAGCCGACCGGCAACCTCGATTCAACGACCGGGGCACGGATTGTCGATCTGCTGGAGGATGTCTGGCAATCCGGAACGACGATTGTGATGGTCACGCACGACTCAGCCGTCGCCGATCGCGCTACTCGAACGATCACCATGCGTGACGGGCGGGCTACGCAATTCGGCACGCCGCGCATGGCCTCGTCGCCCGCCGGACAGGCTGGCTAGCGTGCGGTCGCTACTGGTCAAGATCCGGCGCGACCTGCGCCGTCGCCCATTACGAAACTCGCTGACTGTACTGGGTGTCGTGTTTGGCGTCGCAGGAGTCGTCGCGATCTCGGTCGCGACTCACGCAATGGTCGACGCGCAGCGGCTGACCTACGCGGGCAGCCAGCAGGCCGATCTGGCCACGTTTACCTCCGACATCAGCCCGACGACTCGACACTTGATCGAGCGTCAGCCGAATGTCGCGGCCGCCGACACCAGGGCCGTGACGTTCACACGTTTCGACGCCGGATCGGGTTGGGTCAACGTCCGATTGGTTGGCATCGACTCATTCGAGGCAATGCAGCTAAACGTCGTGACGCTCGTCCGCGGGAGATGGCCTGAGAGAGGCGAGATCGCATTTGACGAGAGTGCCCGCGATCTTTCGGCGCTCGCCATCGGCGATGTCGTCGCCATCCGCGACGCCCCGAACGAGCCGATCATCTATCTGACTGTTGTTGGCTTCACTCGCTCCCCGGCGCAACTTGGAGCGGGGCTGCTGAATCGTGCGACAGCGTACACCCAGGCAACGACAGTCCGCGAGATGACCGGCCGGACGGGCGACAACTTCCTGCTCGTCCGCGTCGTCGACCAACAGCGGGCGTCACAAACAGCGGAAGATCTGTCGCGGCTGCTGTCCAAACGCGGAGCGCAGGCATTCGGATTCAACGTCCGCGACCCGAACGATTTTGTCGGCTCGCGTGAGCTCGGGACACTGCTGCTGCTGCTCCGTGTCTTCTCGTGGCTCGGCGCGGCTCTATCTGCCGTGCTCGTCGCGAACACGATCGCAGCGGTCATGGGCGAAGAACGAAATCAGATCGGTATCCTCAAGAGCCTCGGAGCGCGGCGCAACCAGATCATCATCACCTATCTCGCGTACGCAACTGGCATCGGTTTCGCAGGCACTCTCGTTGGCTGGGTAGCTGGATCGATCATTGGCCGGTGGATTACCACCTATCTGACCAATCTGACCGGCCTCCAGCAGCCGCCGTTTCGTGTCTCCGGTCGGGAGATCATGCTTGCGTTACTGGTAGGGACACTGGTGACGGTGAGCGCGACGCTTGTTCCCGCATTGCTATATAGCAGAACTCGCCCAGCGTCACTGCTTCGTAGCGTCGGCGTCCGAAGTGAGGCCGGCCATCCGCTCGTTGTCCGCCTCACCGCGCCGGTCGCGCGCGCCAGCACGAGCGTCGCGATCGGCGTGAGAAACGCGCTTCGGCGGCCGGGTCGCGCTGGCGCGACGATTGGTGTCGTCGCCGTCGCGGTCGCCGCGTTCATCGGCACTCAGGCGCTGAGTCGCTCGGTCTCGGCGACGGTAGACGATCTGTATTCGCTGTATGGCGCCGACGGATGGATCAGCTTCCAGCGTCCTGTCAATCTGAGTTACGCTCGCGACCTGGAGCAGGATCCGTGGATTCTTCATGCCGAGGCGTGGACGAGTGCAACAGGCGCGTTCGGCGCTGTCCGGACGGATATCTGGGGGATGCCGGCCGGGCATCCTCTGTATGCGTACCGGCTGGTTTCGGGCGCATGGATCCGCCCAGCCAACCCGACGGCAGTCGTCGTGTCGAGTAATCTGGCGAACGAAATCGATGCTCGTGTCGGCGATGTGCGAGAGCTCGACATTGGAAAGCGCCGAGAGACCGTTCAGATCGTCGGGATCGTCGACGACGCCAGCACATATCTTGGAAGCACTACGACCGGAAAGGTATTCATGCAGACTGCCGATCTGAACCGTCTAATCGGGCTGGGCAACCGAGCCGACATGTTCGCGTTCACGCTAACCACGAAGGAGCCAGCCGAGATCGACCAGGCATTGTCCGCGATCGAAGAGCGCGCCAGGGAGTACGGCCCGGTAACCTATGCCGCCTATTCCGACCAGCGCAGCTCAAGTCAGGCGATCGGCATCCTGACACTGATGCTGAATGCGATGGTCATCGTCGTCGCCATCGTTGGCATGGCAGGCATTGCTAACGCATTGTTGATCAGCATCGCCGAGCGGCGGCGAGAGTTCGGGATCCTCCGCGCCGTTGGCGCCGGGACTCGCCAGGTGGTGACAGTGCTGGTCAGCGAAGGAATCATGCTTGCCACGTTCGGCCTGGTGCTCGGCATTCTGGCGGGGTATCCGCTTGCGCTGCTCCTTGTCGCGCTCACAAGCCGCGAGCTCTTCGCGCTCTCCTTTCACTTGTCATTCCAGACGATCGGGTTGACGTTCGTGGTGGCACTGCTTGCCGTCGCCGCAATCTCGACGGCCCCGGGCATCATCGCATCGCGCATTCGTCCGATCCAGGTGCTGCGCTATGAGTAAACGCGTGCTGGCGCTGGCGCTCGTGGTCGTGCTCGTGGCAGCCGGGATCGGCTGGTGGACAGAACGGAGTCCAGCGGTCGAGACGACTGTGGTCAGTCGCGGATCGATCGATGTAACGATCCAGACCGTCGGAACGATTCAGGCCAACGGCGCGACAGTTGTGCGATCTACCGTGCCTGGCGTAGTCCAGACACTCGGTGTTGCCGCCGGCGACGGAGTTGAGTCGGGCGACATTCTCGTGATTCTCGACCGCACGTCGTTCCAGGACGGGCTCGACACAGCGCGGACAACGCTGACACAGGCCGAATACGCGCTACAGATAGCCGAAGGACGGTCGAATGCCAGCCCCGACGACAACGGACTCCGGCTCGAGACACTCAGCGCGGCGCAACGCGTTGACGGCGCACAGCGAGCCCTGGACAGGGCGCAACGCGCACTCGACAACACTGTCGTCGTCGCGCCGGCAACGGGCACGGTGATCGATCTGCCGATCAAGGTCGGGGACTCCGTCTCGCAGTCCCAACCGTTGGCACGCATCGCCGCGCTGAAGGACATGCAGCTCGTCGCTGACGTCGATGAGCTGGATCTGCCGAACGTCGTCATCGGCGCGACCGTCACGTTCCGATTGGACGCCTATCCCGAACGGGAGTTGCAAGGTGTTGTGCGCACAACCGCTCCACAGGCGCGCGTCCAGGGCGGAGCAACTGTCTTTGCGACGACCGTCGACTATGAAGCTCAGCCAGATCTCGACATCAGGCCCGGAATGAATGCCGACGTAACGATCGTTACTGCATCGCGCCAGAACGTGCTCCTGATCCCCCAGCGGGCGCTGAAGACCGTCGGCGATCGTTCATTTGTCACAGTCAGAACACCGCAGGGCAATACTGATCGGGAGGTGATTCTCGGATATCGCAGTCAGGGTAACGTCGAAGTAGTGTCGGGCCTTACCGACGGGGAAGTAGTCGTCCTCCACTGACGCACCGCCCACGCGCTCGCTTCCGAGACACAACCGTGATGGTGAATTCCGCCGTGGGTATGGCGAGCGAACGACCCGTCACGGTAGCATAGGGATAACGCAATCGTTCCCATCCGGGTTGCTAGTAACGACGGCGCCCCGATGGGAGACTCTATCCAGGTCTCCTGTGTCCCTGGCGAGGTGTGCATGAAGATCCCCAACGCGAAGTTCGTCGTAGCCTCCCTGCTCGTTGTCATGATCGTTGCTATCGTCCTTGCAGTGAGCCTGCAGAGCACGTCTCCACCGACAGTCGATGTTGTGACGTTCCTCCAGGATGTGAAATCCGGCAGCATCAAGTCGATCGTGGAAAACGACGGTGGCCAGACCGCGACGGTCAAGTACGTCGACTCGAGCATCATCCCGAAGGAAGTACGGATTCCGTCCGGCACGTCCTTGACTCAGCTTTTCGAACAGTCGGGAATCCCTCTTGAGAAGTGGCCGACGATCGACGTTCAGGGCGCGTCCGCTGCTGACCGCTTCGCCCCCGCGCTCAAGTTTCTGTTGCTCGCTGGTGTGATCGGCGGTCTCTTCCTGCTCCTCCGTCGTTCCCAGTCCGGGATTGGTCGGCGGGGCCAACGGCGGGGCGACTTCGACCCGATCCGACCGGGCGATCGAACAGTGCTATTGTCCGACGTGGCCGGCTCTGAGGAGGTCAAGGAGGAACTTGCCGACATCATCGACTTCCTCCGCGAACCGGAGCGATATCACAAGCTTGGCGCGCGGATACCGCGAGGCGCGCTGCTCGTCGGCCCGCCCGGGACAGGCAAGACGCTGCTGGCTCGCGCAGTCGCGGGCGAAGCGAAAGCGTCGTTCTTTTCAGTGAGCGGCTCGGAGTTTGTCGAGCTATATGTCGGTGTCGGCGCTTCCCGCGTCCGCGATCTCTTCCGCAAAGCCCGCGAAGCCGCGCCCGCGATCATCTTCATCGACGAAATCGATTCAATCGGACGTAAGCGCGGACGCGCCGAGAACTCGACCGAATACGACCAGACACTGAACCAGATCCTGGTCGAAATGGATGGCTTCGACCAGCGGACAACGGTCGTTGTCATCGCGGCGACCAACCGCGCGGACATTCTCGATTCGGCTCTGTTGCGACCAGGGCGTTTCGACCGCCGCATCCACGTCGATCTTCCCGACCGTGCTGCTCGGACCGCAATACTCGAGGTTCACGGCCGTGGAAAGCCGTTGGCAACGGGCGTCAATCTGGGCGAGCTAGCCGCCCGAACAACTGGCCTGTCCGGGGCCGACCTGGCCAATGTCATGAACGAGGCAGCCATCCTCAGTGCGCGGCGAGACGCGGACACAATCGCGATGGATGTCCTCCTGGAAGCCGTCGACCGGACAATCGCAGGGGCGGCGCGAAAGTCGTCGCGCTTCACTGACCATGAGCGCAGGGTTATCGCCTATCACGAGGCCGGCCATGCGCTCGTAGCACATTACCTTCCAGACGCAGACCCGGTTCGGAAAGTCTCGATCGTCTCGCGGGGAAGGGCTGGCGGCTACACGATGATCGTCCCCGACCAGGATCGTGGACTCTGGACCCGCCAGCAATTGACCGATCGACTTGCCGCGTTGCTCGGCGGCTACGCAGCGGAGGAGATTGTCTTCGGCGATGTGACGACCGGCTCGTCCAACGACCTGGAGCAGATCTCGTCAATCACAATCTCGATGGTGTCTCGATACGGCATGGGACAGACCTTCGGGCTGCTCTCGGCCGGCGAGGACGGTGCACGCACCGGGGGCTTTTCTCAGCGCACGGCATTTGCCGCCGAAAGCGAAGCGAGAGCGATCGTAGACGCAGCCCACGCGCTGGCGCTCGATATTCTCACCGAGCATCGCGAGGATCTTGAGCGTCTCGCAATCACACTCCTTGAGGTCGAGACTGTTGAGGGTGATCAGTTGGAGGCAATGTTCGGGCCTGCGATCACAGCATCCCCTGACGAACGACGCACGCCAGTTCCGATCCACCACCTGCCCGACGCATCGGACTCGAGCGCAAGGCCGGCCCGGAAGCGTGGTCGCCGCGAGCGCATTGTCGCTCTTCCCGCAGCATTCGTTGCCAGCGCGCTATCCCGACGAAGAAAGACCGCGACCGGCTCATGACCCGGATCGGCGAGCAGCACGCCTGATCGCATCGACTGCCGGGGTGTCAATGTCGCGAGGGTCGTGTGTTACTCCTGGACAAGCCGCTGGTGCTGCTCCTCGAACTCTTCCGGCGAGATGACGCCCGCAGCGCGTAGGTCAGTTAGCGCCGTCACCAGCCGGGCGTGGTCGCTGACCACCGGTCGCCGGTCACCTTCGCCGATATCGCTGAGCTGCATCTTGGCGTTCATCAACGTGCGCTTGAATTCAAACGGGTCGGAGATTCCGGTGAGGTTGTTGATACCGCGTTCGGCGCCGGTGAGAATGTCGATGTTTCCGTAACCAAACAACCGGCCCAGAACCGACTGCGTCATCAACACGTCGTTCACCTTCTCGAGCGCCGAATCGAGAGTCCGTTTTGTAAAGACTCCCTCGATCTGCAGGATGCGGTAATTCGTGATCACATACTCCTCACGCTGCCAGGTGAGGAAGCGGGAGACGGTCATTGTGAGCGTCACGATCGAGACTCCAACGATCGCCAGTGCCAGCCACGGCTCAAGACGATCCACCCGAGACTGGACGAGCCCTGCGCCGACCCAGAGGAGAATCGTGACAAGCGCGGTAGGCAGCATGTGGACGATCAGAAAGCTGATATGCCGGTGAGCGACCAACAGGATCGATTCATCTTGCCCGAGTAGCTTATCGAGGTACGACACCGACTGCCTCCGATTGGTGGACATCCACCCCAGCTACGACGCCCCAGTGACGACAACTATTCTAAGCGCAACTCGGCGACAACACGACGGGCGGCGGAGTCGCGGCCAGCCTGCCGGGTAATGTACCGCGCCAGGTGATCGCCAACCTCCGTCGCTACGTCTGCCGGAATGCGCAATGACAACAGGCGCTGAATCTCCCCCCGATCGATCAGGCGCAGCATCTTCAGCGCGTTCACGGAGATTGGTCTGGCGTCGGGACGCCCAACGAGACAATTCGGGCAGACGACACCACCCTCGACGCTGAACCCGTTGATCTCTGCCTCGATATCGCGCCCACAGACAATACATCGACTCAATTCCGGACGATAACCCAGGACACGCATCAACCCCATCTCACCGATGTGACTCACGAGCCGTTCGTCGCCACCGTCGTTGATCAGCTGATATGCGGCAAAGAGCAGATCGTAGACCGCCTCGTGGCGCTCATCCTCGGGAACCAACGCATCGACTAGCTCGGCGAGATACCCTGCGATCGCGATGGCCGACTCGCGTTCGCGCAGGTGTGAAAACGACTCGAGCATTTCCGCCTGGGAGATGATGTCGAGCCCTCGCGTCCGCGCGACCAATAGCCGTGTCGCGCAGAATGGCTCAAGATGGCCGGCAAGCTTGCTGCTCGTCCGACGCGATCCTTTGGCGACCAGGCGCAACTTCCCACGCTCAGCCGTAAGCAAAGTGACGATCCTGTCCGCCTCCCCCAGGTCGCGTCGACGCAGGACAATGCCCCGCACGCGATACAGTCTCTGGCGACCTTCGGGCTCGGGTGTTTCCATTGGTGATCTCGGATCGACCATTGATGACATCCTCAGCAAGCCGGGAATGGCGGCGGAAATGCCGATTCCCTATACTGCGCGCGGAACACAGTACGAGAGAGATCAACGTCGGTGAACATCGGGCTACAACACCAACCCGCAGCAGCCCCGGATCGGATCGGCCTTACCGCCACGAAGCGGCGCCGTGGCGGGCACCAGTTCTGGCGCTGTTCCAATCTACTCTACACGTTGAATCCGTTGCGCTCTCTGTCTGAGAATCACGAGGTGTCGACAATGATTGGAAGCGGAGTATCCAATGGCAATGGCTGAGGGCACGATGCTCGCCGAACGGGCGACACCATATCTGAACTACATCGAAGGATGGCTGCATCAGCTGCCATCCGCAGCACTGACTGAAATCATCACCAGCGCGGGTGGACCAGAGCGGGTTGCCATCGTGTCGGTCGATTTGATCGTCGGGTTCTGCCACCATGGCGCGCTCTCCAGCCCCCGCGTGGCAGCACTACTCCAGCCAGTCGCCAAGCTGATGACAGCGGCGCACGATGCGGGAGTGAACGCGATCGTGCTCACTCAGGACACTCACCTGTCGGATGCTCAGGAGTTTGCCTTCTATCCACCGCACTGCGTGGCCGGGACCGAGGAATCCGAAACCGCGCCGGAATTACGCGCACTGCCGTTCTCTGACTCGTTCAATATTGTCGAGAAGAACAGCATATCGAGCACGATCGCGCCGGGGTGGATCGACTGGGAACGCACACACGGACCATTCACCACATGGATCATCGTAGGCGACTGCACCGACCTTTGCGTCTATCAGGCAGCCATGGCGCTGAAGCTCCGAGGGCTTTCCGAGCATCGTGAGCAACGAATCATCATTCCGGTCGATTGCGTCCAGACCTACGACATGCCAGTCGATCGCGCGCTGGAGGTCGGCGCCGAGCCACACGATGGTGACCTGTTGCACGCCGTCTTTCTTCATTCGATGGCGCTGAATGGCGTCGAAGTTGTCGCGACGGTCTCGTAATGCCACAGCACACACCACCAGAGATCTTCGCGATCGTCCCCGCCCGCGGTAAAGCTGACTCACACGCGCTGGCGCCGCAGATTCACGCCTGGCTTCATGCGCGTGGCTACGCGACTATCGATGAGGCGTCGATCCGTCGCGGCGAGCCGGCCGATGCGCTCGTCGCGCTGGGGGGCGACGGGCTGATGATGCGGATGGCGCACAACCACCCCGGAATGCCGCTTCTCGGCATCAACTTCGGCAAAGTCGGCTTCCTTGCGATGACCGAGCAATTGCAGTGGCCAGAAGTACTGAACGAAATCGTGAACGGCGACTTTGATATCCAGGACGGCCCGACGCTCGATGCGCGCGTCGGATCGAACGACGAAGTAGTCGATGTGGGTTGGGCTATCAACGATGTCGTGGTCCGCAGCGGCATCCAGATGGTCGACATCGAGCTCTATGTTGATGGTCGTTATGTCAATACGTATCCGGGCGACGGAATGATTGTCGCGTCCCCCCAGGGCAGCACGGCATATTGTATGGCTGCTGGCGGGCCGATCCTGACGGCCGGTGTCAGCGGGTTCGCGATCACGCCGATCTCACCACACTCCCCGATTCGCTCCACGCTTGTCGTCCCGGAGGATAGCCGAATCGAGATGGTTATGAGCAGCGAGCGCGAGGCCCACTTGATCCTCGACGGCCAGATCACGCGGCCGCTCGCCTGCGGCGAACTGGTGCGCGTGACGCACAGTCCGCATCGGTTCAGGCTGATCATGACCGAACAGATGAACTTCTACGCGGCATTTCAGAGCAAGTTCAACTATCTGATCCGGCCTGGCGCGGTGCCGAGCCTGGGTCATGTGCGACACGAGGAGTGACAATCCGCGGGGTGACATTGCTGTCGCTGGCGTCAACTGTGGTGTCGCTCGCCGGCTGACGCTGGCCCGAGCGGTAATTGTCGACCGGCTGGGCGCCCCCGGCCACAGATTGTCGGCTGTCGGTGTGGACACGAATCTGCGTTACCGACGGCTGGACACCTGTCAGGTCCGTGGCGCAATACGGGCAGGCCTGCCAGCGAAGATCGACGAGCCGATGACAGCCGAGGCATTCCGAGCGCAGTCGGCTCCGACAATGGGGGCAATAGAGGAAATCATCCTGCACGGCCCGGTTACAGAACGGGCACGTCTGGATATCGTCCAGATCCTGGAGAAGGTACTCCTCCTCGACGGTGCGCTGGAACGCTGCCTCCAGAGTCTCCCGCGGACGCAACAACAGGTAGATAACGACGCCTGGAATCCAGAACAGCACGACAACGAGCGTCGAGAAGATGTGGGTGACGGCGTTGGCGCTGCGCGTCGTGATGTCCCGATACGTCCAGACCACCAACGCGAACCAGAGCGCCAGCGAGTAGGCGCCGGTAAGGGCGAGGAATATCTGAAGAATGCGTGCGATCAGCGCTTCCAAACGGGATAGCTCCTGACTCTATCAACCGATCGTCACGGCATGATCCGCTCAAAGCGATCGACACCACAAATGAATACTGCCGCCCCACCGACCTGAACCTCCACGGGTGTCGGCACATAGAACTCGCCCGGCTCCATGATCGGCATCAATGGGTTGACGTATTGTGTGCGGGTGTAACACGTCCGCTTGATGATGCGCAGAACGTCAGCAACGTATTCATCATCGACACCAACGAGGAAGGTGGCATTGTTCTCCCGCAGGAAGCCGCCAGCGCTATTGATCTGCGTCGTGCGGTAGCCACCATCCAGTAGCGCCGACCGCAGGTTGTCGGCGTCCTTACCCTGGACTACGGCGAATACCAGCTTCATATCTTCTCGCTTCACAGCCGGGGTCGTTCGCCCGGACATAGTCTCGACATCACACAATTCAGGACTGCCTCATGAACCATGATGGTGTTGGGCTGTCCATCGATGACAACCCAGCGCGTCGGGTTTCGTGCTGCCTCTTCCCGAAACCAGTCGGCAACACGTTGGTGGAATTCCAATTCTTCATCGTCGATTCGGTTGGAGTCGCCGCCAGATCGACGCCTGGCCAGGCCGGCATCCGGATGGAGATCGAGCAGCACGGTCATGTCTGGCCAGCTGGCGCCCACTGCAAGCATCTGAATGCGCCGCAACTCATCGGTCGGCAGACCTCGGCCGGCGCCCTGATAGGCAAGCGTCGAGTCGACAAATCGATCGCAGAGCACGATCGCGCCCCTCGCCAACGCCGGCCGTATCACCTGCCTGACATGCTCTGCGCGCGCCGCAGTCATCAGATACGCTTCGGCCTCCGCGCTAACCTCGATATTCGAGCCAAGGACGATCTCACGAACCGCCTCGCCGAGTGAGGTGCCACCAGGCTCGCGTGTCGCAACCACATCGTATCCCAGATCGCGAAGCCTCTGGCTCAGCAGCCGAACCTGTGTCGACTTTCCCGAACCCTCGGTGCCCTCAAACGTCACGAACAGGCTCAATCGTGGAACCCATCGCGGAAAATCTCCACATGTCGGTTTGGTTCGCGCCCGCGACTGCGCGACCCGAGGTTGTAACGGTCGGCCAACTGATGCTGGAGTCGACGAATATACGGCGCCTGAGGGCGCAGCTCCATCGGAGGCGCGCCGTCCAGGATGGCGTTGATAGCGCCCTCCGCCTCGAACATCGCCGATTCGATCGGATCACCGGGGGCGATGGCGCGCTGGCCGATTTCGCCAGGCGTAACGTCCGGGTTGGCTTCACGAACGAGGTCACGAAATACGTTGAGCATCTGGACAACGGTGTTCGACCGCAGGACATAGATGGCGATTCCCCGCGTCTCAGCATCGCGGAGCTGCTGCGGACGCTGCCGGTAGTAGTTCTTCAGCGTCAGCACCATGTCCGCGTCGTATACCTCCCGGACGATCTGAGCAGGTAACGACATCGCGGTCAGTGCCTGCTCGAGCCGGTTGCGGCTCACACCGAACGGGAAGATTCGAACCGGCCTCGCCGCGGTTCCGCGTCCTCGCGCCAACGGGTTGGCGGGCGCCGCTGTCTCGAGCACGTCCTCGAACTCGGGCCGCGCCTCCTTGGGCGCATCGTCGTTTCGTCGTGACGAACGATGATCGTCTGTCCGATGAGGCCGGTCATCCGGCGCTGCGCTGTCATCGGTGGTGATGATCTCGCCGGTCGACAGACGTTCGCGGAGCTCGACTCGCTGGTGCCGGTTGCGAAGCATCGCGTCGACAGCGGTTGCAACGTCACGAACCACCGCGACCTTATCACGCTCGCGAATCTCGACCATCACCGCGAATGTCGGCGGAGCCTTACGCTCCAGGATCGACTTCTGTGTTCCTCGCCGGCGAGCCTCTTCGTCGCTGAGCGTGACTGACTGGATACCGCCAATGAGATCTGAAAGCGTCGGGTTCACCATCAGATTCTCGAGTGTGTTGCCGTGGGCAGTACCGATCAGCTGGACTCCCCGCTCGGCGATCGTTCGAGCCGCGGCCGCCTCCAGCTCAGTTCCAATCTCATCGATGACGACAACCTCGGGCATATGGTTCTCTACCGCCTCGATCATGACGTGGTGTTGCATCGCTGGGGTTGGCACCTGCATTCGTCGGGCCCGGCCGATCGACGGATGCGGGATGTCCCCGTCTCCGGCGATCTCATTGCTCGTGTCGACGATAACAACCCGCTTCTCGAGGTCGTCTGCCAGCACGCGGGCAACCTCGCGCAACATCGTCGTTTTCCCGACCCCGGGCCGGCCAAGGAGCAGGATGCTCTCGCCTGACTCGACGAGGTCGCTGATGATGCCGATCGTGCCGTAGACGGCTCGTCCGACACGGCAGGTCAGACCAACGATGTCACCGCTTCGGTTTCGGATCGCCGAGATACGGTGCAGCGTGCGCTCGATCCCCGCGCGATTGTCTTCCCCGAAGCGACCGATCCGCTCAGCGACACGCGAGAGATCGTCCCGGCTCGTCTCATCTTCGGTCAGATAGACGCTACTATGCTGAAACCGTGCCTCTGGACGTCGACCGAGATCGAGGACGATCTCGATCAGGCCATCATCAGAGCGCTCGGCGATCGCGCCACGTGTACTCTCGGCAATTTGCGCCGGCAGGGCAGCAAGCAAATTATCCAGATTATCGGTGATCGCGATTTCTTGCACCGCGGGGGCTTGCTGCCCGCCAAGCATCGACACCGCCTGAGGTGAAGTCACTTTCATCACCGCTCCATTCGCTGGGCATCGCGCGCCGAAACGACGGCGCCACATGTCGAGCCACCCCGGCTACAGAAGTACGATGGAACCCCTTTCGGCGCACGCTCACCTTCAGCCGGCGCCGCAAAACGCTCGCGAACCGTGGCTGGGGCGGTTGTGTGACGGACCAACGCGATACGGTCGGCGACAGCGTCGAATCCGATCCCCTCGACCTTCCAGGCGAGATCCGCGCGGTATTCTGGAATGATTATCTCGATCGAGCAGCCATGCGCCCCGGATTCCGCAACGGTTGCAGCTACGAACGCCGGAGCGGCGTCCAGCGCGCACGGATCGACGAGCAGCTCTATCCGCGCGCAGCGATGACGCCGGGTAATCCTGGAGTATGCGACGATGCCATCCACCGTTTCCAGGACCGACTGGTATTGTCTCTGTCGATCCTGCAACAGCCAACCAAGTATCGTCTGTGGGTGGATTTCCCATGCGGCGCTCGTCAGTGCTTCGGCGAACTGCACCGGTCGGGGAGTGACGTGATGATACAGATGCTGGATCGACCACACATCGCTGGGCTCCTGGCTCCGCATCCCCACGGGTGGCGCGGCATGGTCACCGATATCCACCGCGCGAAGCATCGTCTGGCGGGTATACGGCTCGAACCCGACCGCTCGAAGGCTCTGATACGCGATCGAGTCAGCCTCGGCAGCGGCGAAGATCCGCCGTCCGCCCAGCGCGCCGGACGCGGCTATCCCATACTCCAGGAGCGCTGTCCAGAGCTCCAGAACAACCGTGTCCTCGGCATCGAGGCGCGGCGACCCAGCAGCCAGAATCGCGACATCCCAGTGATGCGTGATCTCTTGCGAACGCATGGACAATGCCGCACACAGTTCCCCGTCGATCAGCGCGACGTACACGCGCTCGCGGGTGTAGCCTGGCGCGATAGCCGCGAACGCGTGCTGGGCCACGCGCGGGCCATCGCACTCACGCCGCGTATCCCAGTCGAGGATAGCAACGCGCTGGCGAGCGTGCCGCAATGCGGGCAGATCGCGGGCTAATAGCGGGCGGGCGACGAGGGTTGCCACGGTGCCGAATTCCCTCGATTCATCGACGGGCGCTTCGGGCGATCTCAGAGTACGCGTCGACCTGTCAGAGCGCGTCCGAGCGTGATCTCATCGGCGTACTCGAGATCACCGCCGACCGGGAGCCCGCTTGCCGGCCGGCTGATCGTGATACCAGTAGAAACAAGCTGGCGCGCGATATACATTGCGGTAGCGTCGCCCTCGATGTTCGGGTTCATCGCCAGGATCACCTCCGCGGGACGCTCGCGCTCGACGCGCTCGACGAGCTCCCGGATTCGAAGCTTGTCTGGCCCGATACCATCGACTGGCGAGATAGCGCCATGAAGAACGTGATACAGACCGCGATACTCGCCGGTTCGATCGAGGGCGAGAACATCAAGTGGCTCCTCGACAACACAGATCACGCGCTGATCCCGGGTTGTATCCTGGCAGACGGCGCACGGATCTTCTTCCGTGATGTTGAAGCACCGCGAGCAGAGGATGATCCGATCCTTTACCTCGATGACGGCTTCAGCAAGCGCCAATGCCTGCTCTCGGGGTGCGCGAAGCAGGAAGTAGGCCATCCTCGATGCTGACTTGGGTCCGACGCCAGGCAGGCGGCCGAGCTCGTCAATCAGTCGGGCGACGGGTTCAACGGTGATGCGTGTCGAGCGCAAATGCTAGCCTCCG
>CALMXF010000154.1 GCA_937870985.1 uncultured Chloroflexota bacterium | reverse complement strand
CCTGCGCGATCGGCGGTTCGCTGGGCGGGATGGAGGCCGTCGAGCTCGCGACAACCGCGCCGGAGCGCATCGCGCGGCTGGTCGTCGTCGCTGCCTCGGGTAGATTCCACGCACAGGGAATCGCGTTCAACGAGATCCAGCGCCGGTCGATCATGCTCGACCCGAGCTGGCAAGGGGGCGACTATGGCAACCAGCAGCCGGCTGGAGGTATCGCTCTCGCCCGAATGGTCGGAATGCTCACCTTCCAGTCCGACGAGTCGATGACGATGCGGTTTGGCCGGCATCCGGACGCCCGCTATCACGCTTGGCCGGAGTTCCAGGGTCGGTTCGACATCGAGGGCTACCTGCAATACCAGGGAGATAAGCTGGCAACGCGGTTCGACGCGAACGCCTACCTTTATCTCCTTCGGGCGATGGATAGCCATGACATCGGTCGCGAGCGCGGCGGGCTGGCCGAGGCGTCGCGGCGGATTTCCGCCCGGACACTGGTCATCGGGGTGCGGTCGGACGTGCTGTTCCCGACCGTCCACGTTCAGGCAACAGCAGAGGCGATCACCCGAGGCGGCGGCGCTGCCCGGTATTGGGAATTGAACTCGCCGCACGGGCACGACGCATTCCTGAAGGATTTCCACCGGCTCGACGCTGTGCTTCGTGACGGTGTTGGCCAGCCGGGAACCCGACGAGTGGCGCGTCTCGCGGAGGCAGTCGAGACGGAGGCGGCTGATTGAATGCGCTCGCCCCCAGGTGGATCGTCCGCGCGCCACCGCTCGGCCGGGCTCGCGGTGATCCGGCGCGCCAGCCACTGACCGACACGATTCGTTGATACACACAGAGAGGGACTGATAGACCGATGGCAGAGCATAATGGAAACGGGACGCACGAGCCGAAGCCGTGGGGGTTCAACACCCGCCAGGTGCACGCCGGCCAGCAGGTCGACCCGACGACGACCTCGCGAGCAGTGCCGATCTACCAGACTTCGTCGTTTGTCTTCCACGACGCCGACCACGCTGCGCGACTGTTCGGGCTGCGGGAATTTGGCAACATCTACTCGCGGATTATGAACCCGACCAACGATGTCCTCGAGCAGCGTATCGCGTCGTTGGAGGGCGGAATCGGCGCGCTAGCGACTGGCTCCGGTCAGGCGGCCGAGGCAATTGCCATCTTTACCTTCCTCGAAGCTGGCGACGAAATCGTCTCGGCTGCCAGCCTCTACGGCGGCACCTACAACCTGTTCGCCGTGACACTGCCGCGACTCGGGATTGTGACGCGCTTCATCGACCCGACCAATCTCGATAACTTCCGCAATGCGATTAACGATCGCACCCGCGCGATCTATATCGAGACGATCGGCAACCCGAAGCTCGATGTCGTCCGTATCCGCGACGTGGCCGCAATCGCGCACGAGGCCGGCCTGCCGCTGATCGTCGATAACACCTTCGCCTCGCCGTACCTCTGCCGACCGATCGAGCATGGCGCGGATATCGTCGTCCACTCGGCGACGAAGTGGATTGGCGGCCACGGCACGTCGATCGGCGGCGTGATCGTCGATTCGGGCAAGTTTGACTGGACCAATGGCAAGTTTCCGAAGATGGAAGACTATATCGAGCGGTTTGGCGATCTTGCCTGGATCCTGCGCGCCCGGGTCGAACCGTACCGCGACCTCGGCCCTGCCCTCGCGCCGTTCAACGCGTTCCTCTTCCTCCAGGGACTCGAGACGCTGTCGCTGCGGATGGATCGCCACTGCGCCAACTCACAACAGGTTGCCGAGTGGCTCGAGGCCGATCCGCGTGTCAGCTGGGTAACCTACCCGGGCCTGAAGAGCCACCCGGATCATCAGGTTGCGACGGAACAGCTCGAGAACGGCTACGGCGCAATGGTCGTCTTCGGTGTGAAGGGCGGTCGCGAGGCCGGCCGAACACTGATCAACAACGTCAAGCTCTTCTCGCTGCTGGCCAACGTCGGTGATGCCAAGTCACTGATCATCCATCCGGCAACGACCACGCACGAGCAGTTGAACGAAGAGCAGCAGGCGGCGGCTGGTGTTGCGCCCGACCTCCTGCGGCTTTCAATCGGCATCGAGGATATCCAGGACATCATCGACGATCTGGATTCCGCGCTCGACAAGGCGGTCGCGAAGAAGAAGGTCGCCGTCTAGGGCGGCTGGCCCCCACCTCCGTCCCCTCCCAGATTTGGGAACAGGGACCGGAGGTGGGGGCCGTTTTTCCTACCCCAGCCGCGGGGTCGCGGCGCTGCCGGTCTTCACCGCCTCGACGATGTCGGACAGGATCGCGCTGGAGGTTGGGGACGGGCCGGCGCCCTGGCCATGGAGCAACACCGGGCCGACGCGGTTTCCGACGATTTCGATCGCGTTGTAGTTTCGCATCACTCGCGAAAACAGATCATCACCCGGAACGAAGACGGGGCCGACCCGCAACGCTGTGGTATCGCCAAGCCGCTCGGCGCTGGCGATGAGACGAATCGTGCCACCCTGCGCCTTCGCCTCGGCAACCTGCTCGCTGGTGACGCCGGTGATTCCCGTCCGATCGATCTCGTCTGGCTGGACGTGGCGACCGAGCATCAGCGACGCAACGATTGCCAGCTTGTAGGCAGCGTCGAACCCCTCGACATCGGCGGTCGGATCCGGTTCGGCGTATCCAAGCCGCTGCGCTTCGGCCAGCATATCGGTGTAGCTGGCGCCCTCAGCGTCCATCGCCGACAGAATGAAGTTCGTCGTCCCGTTCACGATGCCGCGCACTCGTTCGATCCTGTTTGTTGCCATCACCTGCCGGAGAGCGGCAAAGAGTGGGATGCCACCGCCCACACACGCCTCGCAGAGGAATGCCGCGTCGCCGTCGCGGGCGGCCGAAAGGATGGCCGGAAGATTCTTCGAGACAGCTTCCTTGTTCGCGGTGACGACATGCTTCCCGGCCGACAGAGCGCGGATCATCAGGTCGGCGGCCGGCCGCTCACGCCCGAGAACTTCCACGACGACCTGAACCGAGGGATCGTCAATCAGCGCGTTGCCATCGTCGGTCACCAGTGCCGGATCGATCCGGGCGCGCTCCGCCTTGTGCGGTCCACGATCGAGCGCGCCGGCCAGCCGCAGCTCGATGCCACTCGTGGCGGCCAGGCTGGCCGCATCGTTGGCGATCGCGTCGGCCACCGCGCTTCCGATCGTCCCGAGCCCCAGTACCGCGACCCCGATCGTCTGCGACACGGCGCAACCTCTTTCGTGATGCCGGCCGCGATCTTGACGCGCGACCGTCTGGCTGTTATCGTCCACCCACACCGGTTGGCAGTTGCAGCCTACCGAACTCACGCCATCCATGACAACGGGAGCGACGCAAGTGATCTGGCCCTGCTGGATTATCAACGAGGAGACTATTACCGCGCACGCCGCAACGGCGTTGCGCGGGGGAACCGGCTGACGGTTTCAACAGCGCGATGACGTTCTGGCGGCAGGAGCGACGGCTCCTGCTTTTTGTTGTTCGGGATCAGGTGATGCTCCGCGCTGGAGCGCGACAGGGAGGGATTGGACCGATGGCAGACAGGATCGATGTGGCGGTGCTCGGAGCGACCGGGAGTGTCGGTCAGCGTTATGTCGAGCTTCTGGCGAAGCATCCGCAGTTTCGGCTGGCCGAGCTATTCGGGAGTGAGCGTAGCGCCGGCCAACGCTATGCCGATGTTGCCGACTGGCGTATCTCGGGCGCGCCGCCGGAAGAGGCGGTGAACAAGGTTGTCAAGCATCATGAGGAGCCGATCAATAGCCCGATTGTCTTCGCCTCGCTTCCTGGCGGGATTGCTCGCGAGGTCGAAACTCGGCTGGCCTCCGAGGGTAAAGCGGTGTTTTCGAATGCCCGGGACAACCGGATGGACCCGGATGTCCCGCTGATCATCCCTGAGGTGAATGCCGACCATGCGCGAGCGATCGACGTTCAACGCAAGCTGCGCGGCTGGGATCGTGGCTGTATCGTGACGAACCCGAACTGCTCCACGATTCACCTTGTGCTGGCGCTCAAGCCGATCTGGGATGCATATGGCATTGAGCAGGCGATGGTGACCACGATGCAGGCGACCTCCGGCGCGGGGTATCCCGGCGTGCCGTCGCTCGACCTGATCGACAATGTCGTTCCCTACATCGGCGGCGAAGAAGAGAAGATCGAGTCGGAGAGCAAGAAGCTGCTCGGCGGCTGGATGGGCGACGAATTCCAGTATGCCGACCTGCGAATGAGCGCCCAGTGCAATCGCGTGCCCGTCCGGCACGGCCACCTGGAGACGGTCAACCTCAAGCTGGGTCGGAAGGCTACGCCGGAGGAGGTTATCGAGACACTGCGGTCGTTCCGCGGCCGGCCACAAGAGCTCGGCCTTCACTCCGCGCCGGCGACTCCGATCATCGTCCGCGACCAGCCGGACCGTCCGCAGCCGGCGCTGGACCGCGATGTTGCCGCCGGGATGGCCTCGGTGGTTGGGCGTGTCCGCGAGTGTTCGCTGTTTGATATCAAGTTTGTCGTCCTCGGCCACAACACGATCCGGGGCGCGGCCGGCGCATCCATCCTCAATGCCGAGATGATGCTGGCCGACGGCTATCTGCGGGTCTGAGCCGCGCCGGCCAGTGTTGGGATTTGTGCGTGGGTAGTCGGTCCGATAATCACGCACACCGCGTGGCCACCGAATAGACGTGATGGCGCCGACAGTTCTGTCAGCGCCATCACGGCTACGGGTCTGAATTACCCGCGCGGGCGCACCAGCAGGAGAGGGTGCGTCGATTCGTGGAGCACCCTCTCGGCAACCGAGCCGAAGAAGAGACGCGATACGCCGCCCCGGCCATGCGTGGACATGAGGATCAGATCAGCTTTTTGCTCCGCGGCAGTTCTGAGGATCTCATCAGAGACCCGACCCTGACGCACCTCCGACGTTACGGCTACGCCCTTTTCACTCAGCCGCCCGGTCACCACCCCCAGATAGTTCGTTGCTTCCTCTTGCATCGCCTCTGTGTATTCGGCGACGAGTCCGTAATCAAGAGGGATGTCCGGCCCGGGGATTCTGACGGCGAGAAACTCGATGACGCGCAACAGATGCACGGCAATCGACTGGCCGCCTGGAGCGATAGCGTCCAGCCCCCGATCGAGAGCATGCTCGGAGAACTCAGAACCGTCGAGCGGCACCAGCACTCGATCGAAGGATGGCGTCACGTCCGGCGTTTCGCGCTGCGAGCGGATCACGAGCACCGGGCAGCGTGCGTCGCGCACAATGCGGTTCGCGGCGCTTCCCATCACCACCCTGCTCGCGCCGGTCCTGCCATGGCTCGTCATGACTATGAACGGGTCCTCAACGTCGCCAATTGCGCTAAGAACCTCGCTGGTGGGACTGCCGATACGGCTGACGATATCGATCTGGATACCGTCGATCTTGCTGGCGACGTCCTTGAGGTAGGCCTTTCGCTCGGCCGCCCATTCGTCGAGCTCGTTTCCGACGGCCATCGCGCTGGCTGCGCTCCACGCGCCGAACTCGACCGGGATCTCAACGACTGAGATCAGTGTCAGCCGGGCGTTGATCCTGTGGCAAAGCGCTGTTGCCCAGGGGATGGCCTGCTCTGCACGGTCCGACCCGTCGAGCGGGACGATGACTGTTGTCATCGATGAGGCTCCTCTCCTCCTGCGAAGGTCCGGCGCTGTTGCCGGTGGCAATGATACGGATACACGGTTTCGCCGGGGAAGGCAATGGCTGGCCGGCATACTGCGCCTACCAGAATGCATGCCCGGCTCGTACACTTGGCAACCGGAGTCGCAACTTGCCGGCACGTCGCCTGCCGGTCGTAAGGGCCAATTGAATGCATCGAATCATCCTGACACGACGGTCGTTTCTGCGTGTTGTCGCTGCTACTGGCGCAACGTTGCTCGCAGCTTGCAGTGGCCCGGAGGAGAAGCCGGATGCGGCGCTCGGTCCGAATGCCGCGTCGCAGCCACAAGTGGGTGCGTCTACGCAGGTTGCGAAGCCGGGCCAGACGCCATCCGGAACCAAAGGCAGCGGCGTCGCGTCGCCGACTTCGGGCGGCGCGAGCGACGGCACAATGACTGTCCGCATTGACGGCGTCCCCGAACCGTTGTTGACGCATGCGAGCTGGATGCGGGATCGATTCGTCGAGCATCTTGGCGCCGTTGCGGCTGCCGCCTCCGACAGTCGCGCAGACCTGACGATCCGTATGGCCGAGCCCGGCGCTGCGGACGCGGGACTGCCGCGGCTAGTGACAGACTATGTTGCGGTCGTGTCTCGTCGGCTGGTGGTCCGGGGAATCACGAGCGAACAGCTTCGCGGGCTTTGGTCTGGCGAGATTACCGACTGGAGCGCGCTCGGTTCACCGGTGTCGCAAAGGGTCGTGCGGGTGAAGGTGGCGGAATCCGCCGGCCCGTTCGCTGTGGCGCAAGCTGACCAGGCGGTGCCGAACCGCGACAACCTGGCGACCTTTATGGAGGATGAACCAGGCGTGCTGGCGATCATCCCGGCGGCGTGGGTCGATTTTCGATTCCGAACGTTGCGGCTCGATGACATCAGCTGGTTCCGGACGGGTGACGCGACCTGGCCGTTGCAAGTGACGATGGTGGCTGATGTCGATGACTCGCGCGAGACAGGCCTTGCCGCGCGGGCCGCGGAGGCCATCGCAACCGTGCCACTCCAGCCGGCCGTGTCGATGACCTGGGCCGGCGACATCATCATGGGCCGTCACGTCCACGTCAGGATGGTCGAGCTTGGTGATTGGGCGGCGCCATTCCGCGCGATCGCCGACGAGCTGACCTGGGCGGATGTGACGATCTCGAACCTGGAATGCTCGCTGTCAGATTCCTTCGAGACGCCGACGGACTGGTCAACATTTGAGTTCAAGACTGATACCCGCGCTGTTGCCGGACTGCAGCTCGCCGAGATCGACGTCCTCAACAGAGCGAACAATCACTCGTTCAACTTCGGCGTCGTCGGTATGGATGACACGACCGATGTCCTCGACAAGGCGGGAATCCTGCACTTTGGCATGGGCCACACCATCGAGGAATCGCGGAAGGCGGCGCTGGCCAAGGTCGGCGGCGTCACCTATGCGTTCCTTGGCTACAACGGGATCAGCGATCAATGGGATGGCGCCGAGGCAAATAGCCCGGGCACGAACCCGCTGATTGACTGGCTCGTTGTCGAAGATATCAAGCGCGAGCTGGCCGCTGGCCACGTCGTCATCCCGTTCTTCCACTGGGGCACCGAGTATGTTTACGATCCGACCGAGGAACAGCGCGCCTTTGCGCAGCTGGCGATCGACAACGGCGCGGCGATGGTCATGGGCTCTCACCCCCACTGGGTTCAGGCCGTCGAGACCTACAAAGACAAGTCGATCGTCTATTCGCTGGGGAACTTCGTCTTCGACCAGGAATGGTCGCTCGAGACCAAGCAGGGGATGATCGCCGATGTCTGGATGCGAGGTGACGCGGTGCTGGCGCTCGATCTCGTCCCGGTGTTGATCGAGGATTATCATCGGCCGCGGCGGATGAGCGATGACGAAGCCTGGCCCGTCCTCCAGCATGTCTGGGACGCGAGCGACCTTATTCGCCACGGCTGATCGGCGCGGCTGGTGGAGAACCCACGCCCAGGAGAGCGATAGAGTGCGTGCTATACTGCCAGCAACGTGCGCATCATCTGGCGCGTCCACAGGAATGGCGTGCCTGTGTATAGATCGAACCCCACTGAGAAAGGTACCGCGCGATGACCTATGTGATCGCCGAGCCATGCATTGACGTGAAGGACGCCTCCTGCGTCGAGGTCTGCCCCGTCGACTGCATCCACTCGGACGACAATTCGAACCAGTATTTCATCAATCCCGACGAGTGCATCGACTGTGGCGTCTGCGCCGAGGTCTGCCCCGTCGAGGCGATCTTCTTCGAGGATGATCTGCCCGAGCAGTGGGCCAGCTTCCTCAGCCTGAACCGTCAGTACTTCGACAATCGGTAGCCGCCGATACGGCAACGCAACATCCCCGGCCTTGCCGGGGATGTTGCGTTGTGCGCCTCTCTCACTGGATCCAGGAGGCCATATTCAGCGACGGTGAATCGCTGAACATGGCCTCGGTTGGTGACAGGGAGCGCCGCATGCTTATGATCCGAGCGAATACACCCGGAAGCTGCGGATCATCACCTGGATGTTGCCATCCAGGTAGAGGCCGGCGCCGCCGGCTGCCGAGAATTGGCTGTTCTGCGTCTCGCCAGCGAACTTGCCATCGATGAACAGGCGGATGTTGTCGCCCTTGACCTCAAGGCGATAGGTATGCGCCGTCGTGTCGAGCGGGCGATAGCCGCTCTTCAGTGTCGAGCGACTGTCCTGGCTGACAGCGTCGATGCGCCACTCGTGCGCGCAGGCGTTGCCAGCGTAGCCGGAAGACTTCGGCGGAGTTGAGTCTTTCGTCTGCGTGGCGCGCACAAACACTCCAGCGAGCTCGTTGCAGCCATGGCTTCCGATGATGGCGATCTGCGCCTCGACTGCGTAGTCCGGGCTGGTTGGCGTGAACGGGGATAGTAACGGGCCGGCGAGGGCGCCATCGGCGACCAGCGCACTGCCGTTGACTTCCCATCCTTCGCCGAGCTTCCAATCGCCTGCGCCACCCGACCAGTTGGCCGAATACACTAGCGCGCCTGGAACTGGCGTCGGCACGGTTGGCGGCTCGGTAGCGGTCGGTTCCGGCTTCGGCGTTGGAGTCGGTGGCTCCGGCTTTGGTGTCAACGTCGGCTCGGGCTTCGGTGTCGGCGTATATGTTGCCGTGGGTTGCGGCTTCGGCGTTGGTGTGTACGTTGGAGCCGGCGTATATGTTGCAGTTGGTTTCGGCGTCTCGGTGGCCGTCGGGCTTGGCTCTGGCGTCTTCGTCGGCTCGACAGGGGTAGCAGTTGCGGTTTCCGCGACTGCTGTCTCCGTCGCTACTTTCTCCGCCGTCTCCGTCGCCACAACCTTGGGAGCCACGATCGTCTTGGTTGCCTCGGCGACATGATCTTCGTCGTCATCATCGTCATCACGGGAGATGAAGAACACACCAATGAGCACGATAAAGACCAGGAAAGCGATGAGCCCGCCGATGACCCAACGCTGATACGTCTGTCTGTCCGATGATTCGGGCGGCTCGCCGCCGCCCGGTGGCTCGATCGGAGGCTCTCCCCCCGGCGGCGGCGGTGTGTTGGGAGGCACTATTGGGAGCGCGGTTGTCGGCTGATCTGGCGCGATGTCGCCGCCAGCGCCATGCATATCGCCGGCCTCGTCTGGCGCGGACGAGGCCGACGGGGTCTCGTCGTTAGTTGGTGGTCGTTGTTCGTCAGTCATCTTGCCTCCTTCGGGTATTCCGTTCAGTCTTGCGGTTGCGCCGTATCCTGGCGCGTCGGTGTTATGTGTCTGCTGGCAGCGACTCCTCACCAGAGGTGAGGAGCGCGAACGCCTCCCGTCGAGTCATCATGGGCTGGTCCTCGCGCTTGAAGCTGTAGCGGAGCAGCCAGATAACCGGCAGCAGCACGATTATCGGCGCCACGATCATGACGATACGCGGGCCGACGAGGTTTGACACGACTCCCAGCGCGATGATCGTCGACAGCGCGAGGGCGTTTTCCTGGACTTCCTTCAACCCGAACGTCGCGCCCTGACGATCGGCTGGCGTATGACGGTTGACGAAGTTGTCGACGGCTGCGCCGGCCGCGGTCGAGCCAAAATTCGTCGGCAGTGCGATGACCGACGCCGCCAGGACCTCCTTGCTGAGGTGAACGCCGAATGGCTCGAGGAGCCGGAGGGGGCTGATGATCGACACAAACGGCGCGATCGGCCTGATCAATCCAAACAGGATCATTCCCGTCGTCACGCAACCGAGGGCAACGACCGCGAGTCGCCGCTCCCCAAACCGCATGATGACCCAGGGCGCCACAACAGTTGCGACCAGAAAGCCGACGCCGGCCGGCGCGAAGATGTAGACCGAATGAGCCGGATTTGCGTTCAACACATCCCGCACATAGATCGGGATCAGCGTGGTGAATGCTTCGAAGAGCGCGACGACGATAGCGCCAGTCAGGATCATCGTCCCCACCGAGCGGTGGTCGCGAATCCAGTCCGCGTTCATGCGAAGCGAGATGGAGCGGGGCTTCCAGTCGATTTTCCGCCAGGCGCCGGGTTCTGGCTTTCCGTGTTCAACGTCCATCTTGAAGACGCGGATTGCGCCGACTGCAAACAGGACAGCGGCGACGTAGAGAACCATGTCGATGCCAGAGACGCTGATCAGCACTGGCGCGATCATCGTCGAGCCCAGCGCGGAGCCGACCGAGCCAACTAGCGCGATGACCGCGTTTACAGACGCCATCTCCGACGGCGTCGAGACAATCGCGACCGCCGCCTTCATGCTCGGTATGACGATCACCATCAGCAGGCTGGTCATGAACATGAGGAACATCAGACTGCCGACTGTAGTTGTGAGGAAGACCGCGGACAGTAGGCACAGCAGCGCCTGCATGCCGAACCCGAACGCGAGCGCAACTCGTTTGGACATCGTGTCGGCGGCGGCCCCACCCTGCACGCCGAAGAACAGCGGGGCGATGTAGGACACGGAGCCGACGAGCGAGACGCCGAGCTGTGATGCGCCGGCCTGCCCGAGGTGAACCATCGCGCCGTAGCTCAGTGTCGTCTGCGCCATCCGGCTGGTGAATCGGGAGCCGGCGAGCAACCGCACATTGCGTCGTCGGAGAATCGTTCGGTATGGGACTGGCTTGTCAGAGTTGTCTGCCGAGGGTGTCTCGGCATCCGAAAAGGTCGGCTGCATACGAGCTCCTCAGCGTGCCGCGCCGGGGATGAAGGCAAAGACCATCATCCCCGGTGAGCGCCCGGTATCAGGCAGGCTCGGCCCGCGTCCAGCGATCTTCGGGCAGAACAACTGCCTTGATCGACTGGAGCTGATAGAGGATGCCGACCACCGCGGCGACGATCCAGATGATGAGCCAGAACCACGACTCGTTCACGGTGGCCCAGGCGAGCCCGTAATGCAGGTCCACTCTGTCGATCTTGTTGATGATCAGAAGTAGCCCGGTGACGGCGGCCGCAGCGCCGACGAACGCAGTGTTGATGACGACGACATAGACCGGCAACGCCAGCAGGAATGCGATGGCGAAGAAGACGATCGCGACGGCGGCGGCGATCAGGAAGATGACCCAGCCCGAGCTAACGCCGATGGCCTTCATAGCGCCCGAGCCGATCAGCGCGCCGGTTGAGCCGGCCGAGAGCAGCGCGCCGAGATACCAGAAGAGATACGCCAGCGTGCCAAAGACGACGCCGACAACGAACCCCACGATGACCGCCGTCAGATCTCCAAGGAAGCTGCCATTGGTGATCGCGGCAATCGCTGCCGCGCCCGCGTAGAATCCCGCGACAAAGCCGATAATCGGCAGCGCCACGAAGAATACCCGGAGACCAGCCAGACAGACGAGGAGACCGAACGCGCCGAGAATGAGACCGATAATGATGTCGGCCACGGAGCTACCCCCTTCTCCACTAGACCCCACGCTCCACGAAGTGATCCTGCAGGATCACTGTTTGTTGAGAACCCCCTGGTTACCCCCCGAGCAACTGCGCCTTCGCGGCCTCGAACTCAGCGTCATTGAGTATCCCGGCAGCCTTCAGGTCGGCGAGCTGCTTCAGTTGCGTGATCAGGTCGCCACCAGCAGCCGGAGCCGGCGCTGCCGGGGCCACGGGCGTAATCGTCGCTTGCGCCTGTTGCATCTGAAGCGCCGCGAGCTGTTGTTGCATCTGCTCGACATCTGTCTGGGTTTGCGCAGCTGCCTGCTGGGCTGCCTGCTGCTGCTGAGCAACGTTGGCTTTCGCGTGCTGCTTCTGCGCGACGTTGCCAGAGACCGCCGTCGCTGTGCCGGCGATCACGGCCGTGCGGGCCATCGTCCCCATCAGGCTCGGCCCACGCCGCGGTGGTGGTCGACGTCTCATAGCGCTGTTTCCCCCTTCGTCGTGTCCGGTTCGGTATCCGGCCGGCCTTAGTTAGGCCGATTCGATCTCGGCGGCGATGAGCTCCTCGATAACCGCTCGCGGGATCCGTTCGTTCAGGATAACCTGTCCGTTCGCCTCCGCGACGGCGTCCGCAAAGCGCTTGGCCCAGACGTTCTCGAACAGCATGATCCCGGCAGAGGAGTTCGGCGCCATGGCCGCCGTCAGCAGCTCGGCATCCTCGTGTGTCAGCAGCCCACTGACCTCATCCACCACCGGATCGTAGGCAGTGTACACGTCGTCAATCAGATCTCCGAGCTCGCGCTCGGAGACGTTCCCATCGGCATCTTTCGTGACGAACAGAATATCGATGATGCTGACTGTCCCGTGGTCTACCAACTCCTTCAGGGCCGGGGCGAGCTCCCCGGTGAACTTGTTGCCGGGGAATTCAAC
Organism: uncultured Chloroflexota bacterium; assembly: GCA_937870985.1. Classification (GTDB taxonomy): domain Bacteria; phylum Chloroflexota; class Chloroflexia; order Thermomicrobiales; family CFX8; genus JAMLIA01. The sequence goes on along the minus strand of CALMXF010000154.1, from coordinate 17,862 downwards.
GACCAGAAGCTCGATCGGCCCAAACGGCATGTCTATCCTCCTTAGTCCAAAAAGCGCCGGTGCGCCACAGCAGACCGTGGCGCACCGAACTGAGTCTCGTTTTACTTCGATTCGTGGAACATGACAAGGAGCTGCCCGTCACTGCCCCGAAGGTCGAGCGTGCCATTGCCCAGCTCGTACGTCTTGGACTGCTCGAGCGCCTTCAGGAATCGCTGCTCCTGGATCATGATTCCCTGGTCGCAGGCCATCGCCGTCTGCGCGATCACGCCGATCTCCAGCGTGTCAGCCCCCCGCTTGTAGCTGCTATTGAAGGTATTGCAGCCGCCACTGCCACTGACGGTGCCGTCCGGAGCGAACACGGCGGTCATCGTTGTGGCGTCGACCGAGATCACGGCGTCCTCGCCGTTATTGATCCCGACGGCTTCCCACTTCGTCCGTGTCAGTTCGGTGGCCTTCAGGGTCGCGAACTCGGCAACCTTCACGTTGTCAGCGTTGTAGAGGCTGAGGTCGTCACCTTCGAGCCTGTACCGCGAGGTCTGCTCGAGAGCCAGCGAGAACTCATGCTCCTGCTTCATGACCGGCTCTTCGCACGCCATCATCGTCGATGCGCCCATCGAGAGTGCCAGTCTGTTCGAGTCGCTGTGCTTCCAGCTCCCCATGTAGTTATTGCAGCCGCCATTGCCGATCAGCTTGCCATCTTCGGCAAACTTCATCGACACCAGGACAACCGGCACCGCGTCATTCCCATTCAGTTGGGTCAGTTGCCACTCGGTGTCCAGGAGCGTCGCGGCCTTGCCGGTCGTTCCGCACGCGGCCAGCAGCGACCCAAGCATCACCAGCGCAGCCAGCGCCAGCGTGCTTCTGTAGATTCGTCTCATCTTCATGTCGTGTCCCTTCGCGTCACCTACACGTCGTCGCAGTTCGACTCACCGTTATAAGACGATAGGCGCCGTTATAGTTTCACCGGGTAGCCGGGGCCCAGTGGGATACCGACCAGATACCAGATGACGAAGAGAATGATCCAGACGATCGTGACGATCAGCGTGTACGGGATCATCAGCGAGATGATCGTGCCGAGCCCTGCGCTCTTCACGTAGCGTTGCGACACGATCACGATGAACGGCAGGTAGACCATCAACGGGGTGACGACGTTCATCGGCGAGTCGCCGATTCGGTAGGCTGCCAGCACCGTCTGTGGAGCAACCCCGAGCCGCATAAAGATTGGCACGAACACCGGCGCGAAGATCGCCCACTTCGGCATCGCGCCCGGGATGATGATGTCGAGCAGCATGATCACCAAAATGAAGCCGATCAGCAGTGGCAGCGCGCCCACGTTAGCGCTCTCCAGCAGATGAGCCATTGCGCCGGCCAGCACACGCGGAATGTTGGTGAAGTTGAAGTAGGCGATGAACTGGCTGATGATCAGCAACATGAAGATCAGGCCGGACAGGCTGGCGAAGGTCTTGACGATCGCGTTGATCACATCGGTGCTCTTGGTGAACGTCTTCGCGCCGATGCCATAGCCCAGGCCGGCCAGCATGAAGATCACCGTGATCATGAAGACCAGGCTATCCATGAACGGGGTGTTGCCAATGATCGAGCCATCGACCGGGTCGCGGAGTGGGGCGCCCGGAGGAGCGGTCATCACGGCGAAGAACACGACGCCGGCCAGGATGCCATAGACCGAGTACTTCAACCCGCGTGATTCGGCGGCGTGATCGATTGCCACTTCCTCTGCCGGGACTTCGTCCCCAGCCTCGGACGGATCGTAGATGCCGAGTCGCGGCTCGATCAGCCGCGTCGTGACGAACGTGATGACGAGCGCCATCAGAATCGTGAATACCGCCGAGAAGATGAAGTTCGCGGTAATCGTGATCGATCCGGTCGGATCGGTGATCTGGATGGCCTCGTTGGTCATCTCGGTCAGCATCGCGTCGAGCGGCGCGATCAGAATATTCACCGCAAAGGCGGCGCTGACGCCTGCATAGGCTGCGGCGACGCCCGCGAGAGGGTGTCGCTTCACGCTCAGGAACGCTGCCGCGCCCAATGGGACAAGGATCAGGTAGCCAGCGTCGGTCGCGACGCTGGAGAGGCCGCCGATCAGGACGATAATGAACGTCAGCGCGCCACTCGGAGCCACAGCCACGAGCTTGCGGATCGATGCGGCCATCAGTCCGGCTTCCTCAGCGACGCCGACGCCGATCATCGCCACGAAGATCACGGCGACGACACTGAAGCTGGCGAAGTTGCCGACGAACGATGTCAGCAGGAATCGCAAGCCGCTGATCGACAGCAGGCTCTTGACTTCGACCCGCTCTGTGATGATCTCGAAGTCGGGATTGAGGATTGCGCTATCGGTGACGTCGAGAATGTTCTCGGTTGTGCCTCCGAGAATGTTGTACTCCTCGGTGACGTTTGTGCCGACCGGGACCATGATCTCTTCGACGATTCCGACGTTCATCATGTTGAGGATCGCCGACAGGATAATCACGAGTACGATCAGGTAGACGAACATCATCACTGGATGGGGAACCTTGTTCCCCGCTTTTTCGATGCCATCCAGCATCTTCTCGGTGAAGCCGCGTTTTTGTGCTTCTGGCTTCTGGGCGGCAGCCCCCGCTGCGCTCATATGGTCCTTCCCCCTACCGCGTCACCCCCGGCGCGGCTACATGCTACATGTCGAGTGCGCTTGCTATGGCCGAGCCACCGGCTCGGCCGACAACCAGATCCTCATGAATCGCCGGCACATCCTTTCGCTACTGCTGGCTCCACAGCTCGGCGAGCCGCACGCACATTTCGGTGGCGCGAGCCATGTCCTGAACGCTGACCCACTCCATCGGCCCGTGGAATGCTTGCATTCCGGTGAACAGATTCGGCGTCGGAACGCCGAGCTCGGTAAGGCGAGATCCGTCGGTGCCACCACGCGTTGGCTGCGAGAACCAGTCGACGCCGATCTCGGCGCATGCCTGGCGCGCCAGCTCAACGGGCGACATGTTGTCCTCCAGCCAGTAGCGCATGTTGCGGTACTGCGGGGTGATCTCGCAGGTGACCGTCGCGCGGGGCTCGCTGGCCTGGACTGCATCGCAGACCTTGGTCAGTAGCTCGCCGTGTTGGGCCAGGAGGTCCAGCTCGAAATCGCGAATCGCGAAGTGCATCTCGGCCGCGGCCGCTGTACCACTCATCGCGTAGAGGTGGATGAATCCCTGCCGGCCGTCGGTCGTTTCCGGCTGGAGCGTTGCGTGCGGAAGGGTCATCACGACCTTGGAGGCGAGATGCAGCGCGTTGACCATCGTGTCCTTCGCCTGCCCGGGATGGGTCGAGACGCCCTGAATGGTCACCGTGCCCTTGTCGGCGGAGAACGTCTCGTAGACGATCTCGCCAAGGTCTGCGCCGTCGAGCGTGTAGGCGTATTTTGCCTTCAGGTCGCCCGGCAAATTCGCATGGACCCCACGACCGATCTCCTCATCGGGCGTGAAGCAGATGCGGATCGGGCCGTGCGGAGTTTCCGGGTGCTCGGCGAGGTGGCGAACGAACTCCATCACGATCGCGAGGCCGGCCTTGTCGTCAGCGCCGAGCAGCGTTGTCCCACTGGCGGTAACGATGTCGTCGCCGACCTTCTTCGCCAGATACGGCATCTCGCTGGCCGAGAACACGATGCTGGGGTCGTCTGGCAGGACGATGTCGCTGCCATCCCAGGCACGGTGGACGAGCGGCTTGACGCCGGTCGCGTTGAATGCGGACGACGTGTCGACGTGCGCAAGGAAGGCGACCGTCGGGATGTCCTTGTCAACAGTGGCCGGAATCGTCGCCAGGACCGCGCCGTAAGCGGTTAGCTCGACATCCGCGAGGCCAAGCCCCTTCAGCTCCTCCACGAGCAAGTTGAGCAGATCGTACTGCTTCGCAGTACTGGGAATGGTGGCCGATGTCTCATCGGCCTGGGTGTCGATGATGCAATAACGCACGAGCCGATCCTCGAGCGCAGCGTACAGGTCGTGCCCCATAGAGCTATTCCCTTCCTTCCGATGTCTCTCGCTGTTCGCTGGCGGGTATGACAGGCCTCGACGCGAACAGATTCAACCCGAGCCGCTCTGAGAGAAGCCTCGTCGCGAGCTGGCCCCTGACACTATTTCCGGCTGGGTCGAGCGGCGGCGAGAACGTCGCCAACCCGCCCTTGCCCGGTGCGACGGTCAGAATCCCACCACCGATACCACTCTTGCCTGGTAGCCCTACATCGTACAACCAATCGCCCGACGTTTCATACAGCCCAGCTGTCGCCATGACTGCGAGCGTCGGTCGGCAGACCTCGGCGTCGATCACCCGCTCCCCGGTCAGCGGATTCACTCCGCCGTCTGCCAGCGTGGCTGCCATGACGGCCAGATCGGTTGCGGTAACGTCGAGCGAACACTGACGCGTGTAGAGCTCGGTCGCCTCGACAGGGTCAAAGTAGAGTCGGTCGTAACTGAAAAGTAACCGGGCGATCCCATGGTTACGGTGGTTCGTCTGCATCGCCGAGGCATAGACCTCGTCGTTCAGCGATAGTTGCCGGCCGGCGAACCGCGACAGTCCATCATGGATGTGTTTCCACTTCTCGTCCGATGTCGCGCCAGGCACCAGACTCGTCGTCGCGATCGCGCCGGAGTTGACCATCGGGTTCGTGCGCCGATCCGCGTTCAACTCGATCGCCATGACCGAGTTGAACGGCAGCCCGGTGGCATTCACCCCCAGTTGCTCGCGCGCTTGCTCCGCGCCGATGAGCTGGCACACGATCGCGAAGACGAACGGTTTGGACACACTCATGATCGCGAACTGATAGTCGGCATCGCCGACGGCGTAGAGGCGACCATCTACGCCGGCGACGCATAGACCGAACAGATTGCGGGGGACGGCGGCGAGCGCCGGGTACACAGCAGCATTCTGGCCGTCGTTGACGTCAGCGAACTGTTCCCAGGCAGCGGTGATCTCGTCCCGCACGCGCCCGGGTAACGGGAGATCACCGGTTGAGACTGGCGCCTCAACGGAGGTGTCCATGCTGTTGCCGGGCTCAGCTGAACGGATGCCGTCATCTTCTGTTTTCATGCTACGTCGTGCTTCCACGTGTTCCCGATTGTCCCCACCACCGGACGTTTCGGCGCGCTCCGAGCTAGCGCTCCATCGTCGCTAGCTCGTCGAGATAGACGATTGCAGTCTCAATTCCTCGGTGGAACATCTCGATCGTGAGATGTTCGTTGGTCCCATGAAGGCCGTCGGTGTCGAGACCATACCCCATCATGACGACCGGCATGTTCATCAGATTGTAGAAGTCGGCCACCACCGGGATGCTGCCGCCGCCGCGCGTGAAGACCGGGGTATGCCCCCAGCCCTTCTCGTAGGCGCGAACCGCCGCCTGCATTTCGGGCAGATGGAAGTCGATCAGCGCCGGCTCGCCTGTCGTCAGCAGCCGAACCTCGACTCGGACCGTCGGCGGCGTGATCGACTCGATGTAGCTCTTGAGGTGATCGTAGATCTTGTGCGGATCCTGGTTGCCGACCAGCCGGCAGCTGATCTTTGCCATCGCTTTCTGGGGAATGATCGTCTTCGGTCCGGGGCCGGTCCAGCCGCTGCCCATGCCGTTGATCTCGAGGGTCGGGCGCGCCGAGACGCGCTCGCGGATGGTGTAGGCCGCCTCACCCCACTGGGATGGGGCGCCCGTTGCGGCGAGAAGCTCTTCCTCGCTCATGTCGGTCTTGGCAACCTCGGCGCGCTCGTCGGGCGCCAGCGGCACGACATCGTCGTAGAAGCCCGGGACCGCGATGCTGTGATCGGGGTTGTGGAGCTTGGAGATGATCTCCGCGAGCGCGAGCGCCGGGTTGTGGACGGCGCCGCCGTAGAATCCGCTATGCAGGTCGTCGTGCGGGCCATCGACCTCAACCTCGATATAGGTCATGCCACGCAGGCTGTGCATAATCGATGGGCGGTCGATCGACGGCATCGACGAGTCGCTGATCACACAGACGTCGGCCGCCAGCAGATCCAGGTGCGACTCGATGAATGGCCGAAGGTTCGGCGAGGAGACCTCCTCCTCACCCTCGAGCAGCATCTTCACGTTGACCGGCGCGCTTCCCGCGGTGCGCAGATACGACTCAAGCGCCTTAACGTGAATGAATAGCTGCCCTTTGTCGTCAGTGACGCCGCGAGCGTACATCTTGCCGTCTTTTTCGATCGGCTCAAACGGCTCGGTGTCCCAACCATCCTCGAGGGAGGCCGGCACGACGTCGTAGTGGCCGTAGACCAGCACGGTTGGCTTGTCCGGGCCTGCGCCGAGCCAGTCGGCGTAGACAACCGGATGGCCGGCAGTCTCCATGATCTCGACGTGATCGAGACCCAGCGTGTTCAGATGCTCGGCGAGCCACTCCGCCGCCTCGCGCACGTCGCCGGCATGAGCCGGATCGGCGCTGAGGCTCGGAATCCTCAACAGCTCGTGAAGCTGGCCGCGGAACTGCTCCGCCTGCTCGCGAGAGTAGGCTCGCGCCTTATCGGATGCCTGTGTCATTGTGGGCTCCTTCCTGAGACCATCCCATGTACCACCATGTCCTAATCGCCGGCCGGGCCGGGCGGCGGGGGAGAACGCTCCTCCTCCGTCGCGTCGGATTTGCCGACGTTCAGATCCGTTGGAATCTCCCCACGCCGATATGGCGGCAACCCGCCAGCGGGGATGATGCCGAGCAACGCGAGCCCGGCCAATACTTGAAAAGAGATCTTGAGTGCGTGGAGGCGCGCGTCGGTGTTGATGCGCACTGCCTCTTTGATCTGGGCATCGGTTGCGGTCGTCTCCTGTTCGAGGACCGCCTCCAGCTCGTCGTTGTCGATGAAGTCAACGGTGTCGAGCTCCATCTGGTCTACCAGCGAGGGCGGGATGACCGGACTCTCTTTGACCGTGGTGTTGACGATGATGCCAAGCGCGGCGATCGCGAGCAGGCTGGCAATCGCGGTGCCGAGTCCGGTCGCCAGGTTGTTGACCGTTCCGCGGAGCGCGCCAACGTCACCGGAGAGCTCCTTCGGTGATGCCGAGACCAGGATGTTGAACATCAGCGTCAGCAGAGAGCCCTCGCCGAGCCCGATGACCAGCAGGCTGACGACGACCATCGGTGTGCCCCATTCGTTGTTGATCGTGTAGGCAAGCACAATCACACCGACGGCGACCATCCCGAACCCGTAGCGGCCGATCTGTCGCGGCGACAGCGTGCCATAGACACGGACGACGAAGGTTGCGCCGATGAAGATCGCTACCGCGTAGGGGACGATGGCGATCGCCGTCTCCATCGTGGTGCGTCCCTGCACGATCTGGATGTAGAGGGGCAACAGGAAGTTGACGGCCGGCCCGACCGCCGCGATCACCAGGAGCGCGAAGGTTGCAGATCGTTCCTTGGGCGTGTCGAGCGTCTCGATCGCGAACAGGGTCGGCTTTTCATTGGCGCGCTGTCGGCGCATCCAGGTGAAGAACGCCTGCCCTACCACCACGCCGGCGATGATCATCAGCGGCGCTGGCGACATGCCGGCCATGTCGAATGGCGCGTCGGGCTGCGCAACGAGGAGGCCCCATGCGCTGATACTGTTGAACCCAAGGCTGATCAGTGTGACAGCTGCGGCGGCGAGAATCGCGCCGAGCCAGTCGATCCGGATGCCCTTCCGTGGCTCGATGACCTCCAGCCGGAAGCTCAGGATGACGATGATCGCCCCGACGACGACCAGCATCGCGAATGCCCAGCGCCAACTGACGACCATGCTCATAAAGCCGACGACAAGGAACGCCAGCGCGCTCGAGCTGGCCTGGGCCGCGCCGAGGAGCCCGAGTGATTGTTCCTGCTGCGCGGCGTGGTAGTAGTTCGCGATCATGACGACGAACGCCGGAACGGCGAGCGCAGCGGCGATGCCGGCAATGGCCTGAGCGAGGAGCATCAGCTCGGCGTTGAAAGCCAATGCCATGACTGCCATCGCGGCCGCCTGCGCGGCGATGCCGATCTGAAACGCGAGCCGGGAGCCGATCATCCGCCCGATCTTCGCGCCGAGCATCACCAGACCCGCGACGGCCAGCGAATAGACGACCAGCGCCGTCCCGACCATCGCCGGCGGAACCTGCAGATCCTCGACGATCGCCCCCATCGAGATCGTCAGGGCATTTACATTGAATCCCAGCTGGATTTGAGCCAGCGCGATGATGACCATCGGCAGCCAGGAGGCCTTGATGACCGCTGCCATCGGGGCGCCGGCCCCTTGTCCCTGCCTGTTATGGTCGATAGCCTCTGTCAACGGATCAGACTCCTGCCCGAGTCAACGCCCATTGGACTCTGCGCGCTGATGACAATTGACTTTGTGTGCTTCCGAGTATAGTAAGCCCGGTTGGCTTCGTGCGTTACCAACCGGGCTCGGGTATTGTGCCGAAACAGATCCAGCCTTGCTCGTCTCGTCGACTACTCCGCGCCGAAGGTCTCGCGGAGCCGCTCTTCCTGCTCCTGCGAGAGGTTGCTGGCGACCAGCTTGAACGAGATGTTGCGGGCCTTCATCTCTTCGGCGAGCCGGTCCGGCACGGCGCCCGACGACAACAGGAATAGCGCAGAGGTTCCCTCGGTCACCTCGTCGCGGATCTTCTTGATGAAGTCGTCGTTGATGCCGAAGTCGGTCATCGCCCCGCCGAGCGCGCCCATCGCGGCGCCGATGGCCATGCCGAGCAATGGCACGAAGAAGATCAGCCCGAACAGCAGCCCCCAGAACGCGCCGGACATCGCGCCCGCGCCGGTCAAGTTGGCCAGCTGGTTGGTCTTCGGCTTCTTCTTGCCCTCGGGCCAGCTGACGATAGCTGCGTCTTGCAGCGTGATCAGCTTCTGCCGCTGGAGGTCGCCAAGCGCCTTGACCATCTCTTCAGCGCCGCCTGCGGTCTCAAACTCAAGAACTGTAAGTGTGGCCACGAATGCCCCTTCTATACATACCGATGTCGCTGAACCTTCCGGACGCTCACGCTCGTGGGCGTCCAATCTCAACTTTACACGTGGATTGACTCAGGATTGACTCATTCGCGATGCTGACCAGGAGGATCTGATGGCGGAGATCGCGCTAGTCGCTGTTGGCATCGACAATCAGCGCCGAGATTGACAGGCTTGAACCATGCCCAGCACACTCGCCATCGCCCGTGATCGGCTGATAGTGGCGGAGGATAGTCGCGCGATCGGCATACGCGGCGACGTACCGGCGTCCCTGTTGCGCCGGCAGGCGAGCAGCGCGCTGGGAGATGAGCAACGCGCCGGCCCGCAAGACCTCGCTCGCGAGCTGGTCTCCGGTGGATGTCAGCGCCCGGTAGGTGACGAGTATGTTGCGACCTGGCTCTTCGCACCCGGCGAGGCGTCGCTGGAGCAGATGATCGGCAACCTGCCTCGCGACGCGCCCGGCCAGGTCGAAGCTGTCGTTCGAGAGCGAGACGTTCGCGATCCCGGTTAGCGCATCGCAGGCAATGTGTGGGATTGCGAGCAGCTCGGCGAGCGCGAGCGACTGGGCGTAGGCAGAAAGCGCCGAGATGCCGTCGCCATGCTGTTCGTGCGCGCCTCCGAGCACGAGCTGCAATGTAGCCTGGGCGTGCTGGCGACCGGTGTCGCGCGCGATCTGGAGCGCCTGCTGAGCGCGATCGATTGCTGTGTCACGGTCCCCTGCTGCGAGGGCAAGCTGGGCGAGACAGGCAAACGAGTGGCCGATCGCGCGGTCGTTGCGCACATCGATTGCCCGGTCGAGCGCGTGGTCGAAGTGACGCCGGGCGTGGTCGAACATACCCACGCGCATCGCATTACGTCCGCGCGCTCGCTGAATGTTGCCGTCGAGGTGGGGATCGCCTGTGAGCTGCGCGATCTCCGAGGCCTGATCGAAGTAGTCGTCGGCGTCGGCGTGACGGCCGAGCGCGACGTCGTGGATTATTCCGAGCTCAAGGAGCGAAAACGCCTCGACAGAACGGTCGCCCAGTAATGTCGCGATCCGGAGACTCTGCTCGAACTCGGTCTGCGCCGCGGCAAAGGCGCCAGTCACCTCATGCAACCTGGCCTGCTGCAGCGTCGTCCGAGCCAGTGCGTGGCGATCGTTGAGCATGTGGTAGAGGCGGGCTGCTCGCTGCAGGTACGTGGTCGAGAGGCGGTAATCCTCGCTGTCGTATGCTGAGTAGCTGAGCTCGAGGAGGCTTCGTGCTTCGACCTGTGGCTGCCTCGACACGCTCGCCAGAACGCGGGCTTGTTGCAACGCGTCGGAGGCGGAAATCGCAGAGCTACGATGAAAGCGCAAGAGCCGGCCCTCAATAAGACTGAGCAGCGCCTCGACCTCGAATGAGCCTCCCTGCTCGGTGATCTTCCGGGCGTCCGCGATGTGCGCGAGCCCACGCTCTGGGTCACCCTGCCAGACGCAGATGTCGGCGGCGCCGGCGAAGAGCCGCGTCAGGAGCGCAGCCCGGGCTGGGTCGTCGCTGTGGCCACGCAGACGGGAGATCGCGCGTTCGATTCGTCGATACCAGTCATCGTACAGCCCGGCTCGCCGGCTCCACGCATCCAGCCCATCAAACAGCTGCTGGAGCTGCTGGAGGTTGCTCGTCTCAACGCTCCAGTCCCAGGCCGCCTGAATATTCGCGAGGTCCCGGGCGATCGTTGCCGGCGCGTCGTCCGACCGGTCTATCGATGGCGCGACCTGGTTGGTGAATGCGGCGAAGTGCGCCGCGTGGAGCGATCGAGCATTTCGCTCGACGTCCGGGCGCTCGACCAGCCGTTCGACCGCGAGTCGACGCACGAGTGGGTGGAGTGCGTAGCGACCGTGGGCGTCACGCTCCAGCAGCGAGCGTCTGGATAACGCCAGGAGATCCGGGAATGTCAACCCGACTGCGATGGCCGCGGCACGGTCGAAGGTAGTGGGAAAGACCGCGAGCCGCGGCAGCGAGTCTCGCTGCGGCTGCGCCAGTCCGTCAATCGCCGCGTTGAAGGCGGAGCGAATCGTGGCTCGACCATGCGGAGTCGCGACCGTCTCGAAGAGCGCCGTGCCGTGGGCTAGCTCGCGCGCAACATCGGCGGGCGACATCGCGATGAGCGCGCTGGCCGCAATCGTCAGCGCCAACGGCATGCCGCCGACAAGCCGGCAGATCTGCACGATATCCGGCCAGTCCGATTCGGAGACGACAACGCCCGCCTGTCGAGCCGCATGGAGCAGAAGCTGGCTTGCCGGCGTTGTCTCGGCCTCTTGCGCGGTCGTCGGGACCGGCAGCATGGCCAGCTCGATCGTCCACTCGTCTGCCAGACCAAGCGCGGACTGTGACGTCGTGACGACTGTAACCCGTGGCGCATTGCCGAGGATTCCGGCTATTACGGTTTCTGCGCCGCCGGCCTCGTCCACATCGTCCAGCACGAGTAACAGCCGTCGCGACTGAAGGAACGAGACGATCTGGTCGAGCTGGTTGCCTCGATCGCTGGAGGGAATCTCGAGCGCTTGCGCGATCGCCGCCATGAGTCGATCGCCCGCATCCGCCTCGTTCATGCGTGGATCGATTGCTGGCGATTGGTGAAGCTCGATCAGATAGACACCGTCGGCGAACGGGTGTTCGTGGATTATCCAGGCCGGTATAGCAATTCGGCGGGCCGCGGCGATCGCGACACTCGTCTTGCCAATCCCACCGATCCCGACGAGGCTCACAAGCCTGCAGGCCGGGTCAACAAGGCATCTGGTGATGGTGTCGATACTCTCGCGGCGCCCGATGAGGCCGTCTACTGCCGACACTGAAGGGAGATTGTTGCGGATTACTGAGGGCTCGGCGCGAAGCTGGTCGATCAACGCGACGGTCTCTGCTTGTGGCTCGATACCGAGATCAGTAGCCAGAGCCTCACGACACAGCGCATGCTGCGCCCTGGCGGCAGCAAGCTGCCCTTCGCGAGCCAGCATGCGTATCAACATACGATGGGCTGGTTCGTGCCACGGCTCGACGACGAGCAATCGCCGGGCCAGGTCGATGCCTCGCTGGTGCTGGCCACTCCACAAGAGCGACTCGAGAATACGATCCACGACTGTCGTGAGCTGCCGGCGACGCTGAATCCGCTCCCACGCGAGCCATGTTTCGAAGCCGGGCGCATCATCCATGTCGAGCCCGGAAAGAAACTCGTGATCGCAGCGGGCGCTCGCCCAATCGAAGTCGTCCGTCTTCTCTCTGCCGTGGTTCGACAGCATGGCGTCGAGACGGTCGACGTCAATCGTCACTCGTTCCGATGGCCGCAGCCCGATGGACCGCCGGTTGATCTCAAGAAACGGGCCGAGTCCGTGATTGACGAGGTCGGCAAGGGCGTTTCTCAAGCGTTTGCGCGCCGCGTCGGTTGGCAGCTCGCCGGCAAGAAGCGCGGTGAGATCCTCGCGAGTGTGCGAGCGTCTGGTGACTGCAAGATAGGCGAGGAGGCCGAGCGATGGACGGCGATTGAGGTGGACAGGCTCGCCGTCGAGTATCACGTCTGGCACGCCAAGCAGGCGCAATTCGAGCGTCGCCACGTTCCCGCTCCATGCTGGCGGGCGCCGTGGATGCGTTTCATGCGTCCGGGCGCCGGTGTTTTCTGCAACAGTCGCGAGCTGCGGCTGTAGCGAACGAGATCCTTTACGTTCCTTCTTGCGATTCTACATCAGCGCGAATCTCGATTCTCGGACAATCGAGATAGCTCAGTGAGTCAGTGATGAGCGGGTCATTGGTCATACTGCGAGATTCCTCGACGTCACCGTGGTGGCGATTGTGGCGCGAGAGGCGACTATCGTGCCACGATTGACGTGCGCGGGGGGCTTCGCGCCTCACTCGACGACCATTCCCGGTGGCGCAGGAGATCGATTCCGGATGATCCAGGTCGCGCCCTTGCCGTGGCGTTCGGGGTTGCGGACATGGCTTAGGATTCACAACGCCCATCCGATATCGTTGGCGGCGAGTGTCGTCGGGGCGACGTCCCGACGCGGCGAGGAGCACCATGAGCCCATTACTGGTTGGCCGTTCCCGACGGACGGCGCATTTCATCTTCGTGCTGGTGAGCGTGGTGATTGTCGTGTTCGCCGCGTTCGTGCCTGCCGGCCAAAGCCGAGCGGCGGATGGCGGCGTTACGAGCACGACTATTGGTGATCCGCCGCCGTCCGCCGACGCCGGGCCGGCCCAGCAACTCGCAGATCGCTACGCGCCGGTCGTCTATCTTCGCGAGGTCAATTCCAATATCTGCGACACCGAGAACGAGGGATTTGACCCCGTCGCGGTCGACTTTGTCCTCAAGCGCGACGATATCCCCCTGATGAAGTCCGTCGATGGCACTGCGAATGGCGCTCGGGAGCTGGTGAAGGACGCGCCGTCGGCCGCCGACCTGTACGGCCGTGACGCTGGCTACTATCTCGATTACCCAGGCTCGCCCGTGCGTCCGGGATGTGTCTATCGCCGATACTTCGCTGACCGCATGTCCACCGAGAACTGGCCCTTCGTCGCCTACGCGCACATCTACCAGGAGCCCGGCTCTCACGAGCTGGCCCTGCAATACTGGATGTACTACTACTTCAACGACTGGAACAACAACCACGAGGGCGACTGGGAGATGGTGATGCTCTTCTTCGACGCGAACACCGCCGAGGAAGCGTTGACGAAGGAGCCAACCCGTGTCGTCTATGCGCAACATGGCGGCGGAGAACGCTCTGACTGGAACGACAAGAAGTTCTCGAAGGAGGACGGGCATCCGGTTGTCTACGTTGCGCGGGGGGCCCACGCCAGCTTCTTCGAGCAGCGTGTGTATCTCGGGCTTGCTGAGAATGGCACCGGATTCGGCTGCGAGACGACGAGAGGTCCGCATCGCCGCGACGCGATGAAGGCGGTTGTCGTGCCGCATACGCCGACGGGGCCGGATGACCCATTTGCCTGGCTTGCCTTTGACGGACGTTGGGGCGAGCTACGTCGCTCCGAATGGAACGGCCCAACCGGCCCGAACGATAAGACCTCGTGGACTCAGCCGGTAACGTGGGGCAACAACGTCCGCGACACCAGCCTCACCGCCCCCGATTTCGAAGGGTTCGGACGAGCCCCCCTCGGCATCTTCTGCGGCGCCGTCAGTGGTGGATCACGCGTGCTTGTCGCCTTTACGCGAGCCCCCGCGATTGCCGCAGGTATTCTTGGCGGGTTGCTTGTCGTGCTCGGGCTGATGTTCGCGTACACGAGCCAGGAGACCCGTGGCGCATACGCCTACTACCGACGTCATCTCCACACCTTCCTGCTGATCGGCGCTTGCCTGATCCCGATCGCCTACCTCCTCGCGGCGCTGCAGACTCTGATCTTCCACATCCCGCCGATTGGCCCGTTCCTCGCGATGATGGGCAGATTCCCAGGCGTCCGAATATTCCTGCTGCTCCTGGTCGGCAGCCTGAACGCTGTTGCCGCGCTCATCTTTGTCGAGCCGACGATCGTCTGGGCGATGGGCCAATTCCGTCGCGGACGACGACCTGGAGTCGTTGAGTCCTACCAACAGGGCTCCCGCTTCATCGTGCCGATCATCATCGCCCGCTTCAGGGCGATACTCGCAGCGCTCCGACAGGCGATAACGATCGTTGGGATTCCCCGCGCGATCATGATGCTGGTGCGAATGATCTTCATTCCCCAGACAGTTGTCGCCGGAGGTGATGTGCCAGAGAAGGCAATCGCTGATAGCGCGAAAGCGGTGAATGTCAGTGTCCCTCGCACACTCCTGACACAGCTGTCATTGCTTATGCTCACCGGTCTGGCCGGCCCGCTGTTGGCGCTCTTCCTTCTGGTCGCGATCCCGACCCGACCGGTTGACATGGTCAATTTCATGAGCAGCATCTTCTTCGCGTTCCTCTATCCGTTCGGCGTCATCGGCATGACGCTCCTCTACGAGCGGCACCGTGGCGGCGAAGCCTGGCAGGGTGAGACGCAGACGGACGGGCAGGTCGCGAGCGCGGAGGCCTGATCATTCCGCCTCACAGGTTGTCTGATCAGTAGCCGGTCCGCTGCCCCGGTATCCCGAACTCACACATGAAGAATCTCCCCCGCGACGACGAACAAGCGCGAGGGAGATTCTTCGTAGTTGCCGGGGCAGAGAATGGCAAGCGGCAGTGGACGCAGCGGACGGGACGACACTCTGTTGGCTGCCGGCTCGGGTTCATGCCGCCAACCGTCTGCCGTCCTGGCGGGGTCAGAGTGAGTGGCTGCCGGGACCTCATGCTGTTCCGATGACAGTGGCGTTGTCTCGACGTGGGAGGGCTGCCGCTATCGCGTTTCGCCCGCTGTTGGCGTCACCTTGTCGCTGGACGCGGGCGGAGCTGGCAGCCGGACGGTAACGACCGACGTCTCGGTGAGCACGTAGGCGATGCTCTTCTCCTCGTCGACAGTTAGCCCGATTGCGCCCCGAAGGCGATCCGCGGCATCACCTGCGGTGATCTGCTGCGTCAGCGCGCCGTCGCGGGTCAGTCGCAGGATACGGCCGTCCGGCCCATGCAGGAGGTAGATGAATGCCTGATTCGGCTCGGCGACGATCGATGTCGCGTTGCTGAGAGGAGGAATGATCGCGGGCGCGAAGGTCGTCTTCAGTCGCGAGCGCAAGAAATCAAGGACACGACCATCGCGGAGTAGCACGTAGACATGGCCGTCGACCGCGAAATCGACGGCGGACTTCAGGTCTTCTTTCGCGACTGTGCCGACCCAATCTTCGGGCGTTGCCCCGTAGGCGTCTGCCGGGAATTTCAGGATCTTCCCGTCGGCTGGCATAAGCAGGTACAGATTGCCGTCGAAGGCTTCGGCGGCGATCGTGTTGACGTAGCCGGCCGTGTCGGGTGTCGACAGGGATTGCGCCTGCCACTGCCCGGTCGATGAATCGAGCGTGTAGGCGCGGGTCGCGTCGATGACCATCAGTCGATCTTCCCGCCAGGTGAGCGCTCGGGGCACGAGCACTGGCGCATCGCTAACGACATCGCCGGGCTTGAGCAGCTGGACCAGAACGGAGTTGATCGGGTCGATCTCATAGACGGCGTCCGACAGCATGAATAACCGCCCACCGGCTGTGATGACCTGTGGGACGACGCCGGCCGGCGCGGCTGGATAGTTCCCGATGATCTGAGTCCCAACAACCGGCGTAGAAACTGAGAGATCCGCGAGCGCGGTGTCGATCGTTCCCCGGAGGGTAGCGACTTCGTCTCGTGATGTGTCATCGCTCGCGAGTGGCGCGAGCCGATCCAGCTCGGCGCGCGCGTCGACGAGCGCAGTGTATGCGACGGCGGGGTCGGTTACGCTGCGGGCTTCAGCCGCGTGCTGGTTGACGCGCGACATACCCACACTGAAGCGATCCTCGCGCGAAGCGTTCTGCGACACCGACCGGGTGTAGAGCGCAAACGCCCCGCCGGCCACCAACAAGATGATGAAGAGCACAATGCCGAGCCGGCTAAGCTCAAAACGAGGGAATTGCGATCGAAGGCGTTGGAATCTGGGAGGGTGGTAGCTTTCGTCCCACCGCTGGATACGTGGCAGCCCGAGCGTGCCATCGTCGATCGGCCCGTGGAGCGGGCGATCCCGGCGCGTGATCTGCCACGCCCCGACGACCGCGGCAGTGAGGCTCAGCACGAGCCCCGCGAGCAGTTCCACGAAGCGTCGTCCTCTCAGCCCGCTGGATACGGCATGCCCCGCGGATGCCCCACGCCAGCGGTGAAGGTGCGTCAAGTCCGCGACAGGTCAGGTTGAGCCCGAAAGCAGGATGGGACTCGTGTCGCGCAGTCATCTCTCTCGGCGCTCGCGCCGGACAGCGAGGTTCCACAAGGACATGCGTGGCGCACAGCGCGGCACGCCCCGAGATAACCCGGCACTGGCGTTTTGCACCGCTCGAGCGTCCAACCGTGTACGCCATCAGTCTGCATCTTCGTGGCGTCGGGGTCAAGCGATTTTGAGGCGATTTGTGACTGAATGTCATGAGTCCGGCGATATCTGGCCGGCTGTCGTCGCGCTATCGAGCGGCGGTCAGTAGGGTGGCGCCGGACGGGGCCGGCTTGGTTCCTCGCTGATCGGGAAATCGATCGATTCGTCGTCGTTCCAGGCCGAATACGGCGCGGGCGGCGGCGTCAGAAGCCGGAGTAATGAGCGCGCGCGATCGCCAAGCGCGAAGTCACGCAACTGTTCGGCATGGTCTCGTGCCTGGGTGAGATGGTTGCGGGCTTCCTCGTCTCGATTCTCGTCGACGAGTATCGCGCCGATGTTGTAGTGCGCGGTTGCGATCGTCCGCTCGTCGTCGGCAATCATCGCGGCCTGAAGCGCGTCGCGGTAGAAGTCGAGCGCGGTCTCGAGGTCTCCGGCCGTATCGTAGATCGCGGCGATTCCTTGCAGCGCGCGACCTCGAACGAGATCGTCGCCGGTCTCCGCGGCGGCATCCACCGCGCGCATATACCGCTGCTCGCCGGCCTCGCGTTTGCCAGACTGCGTCAGCAACCTGGCGGCCTGCGAATGGAGCCGAGCGATCATGCCCGGCCCCCCGGATCTGGTTGCCTCGTCGATCGTGGCATCGATGTAGCGCAGCGCCTGATCGATCGCTCCAGACTCGGCGGCCAGCCGGGCCAGCAACGGGAAGTAATGTAGCGATTGGCCCGGCAACCCGGCCGCGCGCGCGGCTGCGGTCGCCGAGGTAAACGCGTCCTCGGCGTCGTCCAGCCGGCGCTCAACGAGCGCGATCTGCCCGGAAAGATTGAAGACCTCGGCGCGCAGCGCGTTGTCGGCGGTCATGCGGGCCAGCTCTTCGGCGCGTTCCGCGAGGGCCGACGCATGATCGCTCTGCCCGGAGGGCATCAGCTCCTCGCCGGCCGCGATCAGCCAGTGAGCTTCAC
>CALMXF010000153.1 GCA_937870985.1 uncultured Chloroflexota bacterium | reverse complement strand
ACTGTCTCCGGCGGCCGGCGATCGAGGGCGACGACACCGACGCCGAGCCGGATTCGGTCGGTGACCTCGGCCGCCGCGGCCAGCGCCGCCAGCCCGTCTGCGCCCGGGGTATCGTTGACCCAGAATGACGTATATCCCAACGCCTCCGCCTCGCGGGCGACCTCTCGGGTCACCTCGTGCGCGACGGCAGCGGCGATTCCGAAGCCGCGTCCCATGGGAGCCTCCCTCGTTGGTTCGTGCCGGCCGCAACGACGCATGGCCGGTCGGGGCATGGTATGACAGTTGCATCCAGGGCGGCAGACGGTGCGTGAATTCCGCGGGGAGTTGGTGAATGGCGAACCACACGGGCATGGCCGGCGATGGCAAGACATCGATCGTGGTGTTCGTGAAGCGGACGCTGGCGAAGTTTCAGAAGGATGATGTCCCTGAGATCGCGGCCGGCGTTGCCTACCATGCGATCTTTGCGATCCCGCCACTGATCGCCTTCGTCATCGCGCTGGCCGCATTGCTCAACCAGGTGGCGAACGTGCCGGTGGCCGACCGTCTTATCCAGCTGATCAACGACAACGCTCCGGATCAGACGCGGCAACTGCTGCTGGAGCTCGTCGATGGCGCGATCAAGCAGGTGAGCGGTGGCGCGGCTCTGTTTGGCGTCCTGCTGACCGCCAGTATTGCGCTCTGGTCCGGATCGAACGGCGTTGCGACGGTGATGAAAGCATTCAACCGCGCCTACGACGTGTCCGAAGACCGAGGCTTCCTGAAGATCAAGCTGATCTCGATCGGGCTGACGGTGGTGGTCGGCGTCCTGGTGGTCCTCGCCTTCGTGATGCTCGTCTTCGGCAGGCCGATTGGCGACGCAATCACCTCCCGTGTCGGCCTCGACGGGGCGTTCAATACGGTCTGGAGCGTCGTCCAGATCGTTGGGCCGATCCTGTTCATCATGCTCGTGCTGGCGCTGCTGTTCAACTTCGCGCCAAACGTCAAGCAGACGTTCCGTCTGATTTCGCCGGGGTCGATCGTTTCGACCGTCCTCTGGATCGTTGTTCTGTTTGGCTTTCGCTACTACGCGATGCTCGCGAATCCGGGCAGCGCCTACGGGACGGTCGGGAGCGTTGTCGTTCTGATGTTCTTCCTCTATCTGAGCTCGATCATCTTCATCACGGGCGCGGTGGTGAATGCGGTTGCCGCCGGCCGCGGCGCTCCGGTCGTGACGGCTGACGCGGCGTCGTCCGGGCTGGCCGTCCAGCAGCCCGATGGGCAGCCAGTCGCTGATGGCCAAGCACGAACCGAGGGCGAAGCCATCCCGTTGACCGCGCCGCTATCTGCCGGCCCGGGGCGGCCGGCGACGAAGCAGCCGCGAAAGCCCGGCGTGCTGACCCGCATTGTCACCGGCGTCGCGACCTTTACTGTCGGCGTGCTCCTGGCGCGCATGGCCAGGTCGCGGGAGCGCCGGCGCAAGTAGCGATCCCAGCGCGTCGGACAGGCGTGGCGGGTAGGCTCCGGTGGTATCCTTCGCGATCGTGTCCTGTCTGGGGGCCACCGTGGAACTGACGCCGGAAGCGGCGTCGATGCTTGAGGCGCATCGCCTTCGGAGCGGAGCAGCGCGATTCGCATGCGCTCGTGGCGGGTCTGGGTCGGGTTCCTCATCAGCCTGTTCTTCATCTACGTCGCCCTGCGCAACCAGGACTTCGGCCACATCTGGCAGGCCCTGCGCGAGGCGGACTATCGGTGGCTGATCCCCGCTCTGGCCGTCTACTTTCTCGGTGTCATGGTCCGTTCGGTGCGCTGGCACTACCTGCTCCGGGCAGTCCAGGACATCTCCCCACGCCAGCTATTCCCGATCGTCGTCATCGGCTACATGGCCAACGACATCCTGCCGCTGCGGGCCGGCGAAGTTGTGCGCTCCTACGCGCTATCGGCTCGCTTCGGGGTCAGCAAGTCGTCGTCACTCGCGACGATCGCAATCGAGCGCATTTTCGACGGGCTGACGATGCTGGGGTTTATCGCCATCGCCTCGTTGTCGATCGCGCTCACCGGCGACCTGCGAACAGTCGCGCTGATCGCGCTGATCCTCTTTCCGCTGTTGATGATCGCATTGACGGTGTTCGTCCGGGCGCCCGGGCTGCGCGCCTCGATCGTGGGGCTGGGGGCCCGGGTCCTGCCGGAGCGGGCCGGGGCGAAAGTCGAGGAGCTGGCGCATTCATTCGCGGAGGGGCTCGGTATTCTGAAGCGCCGGCAGGATCTGATCGGGGTCGGACTCACGTCGATCCTCGCATGGCTGCTCGAGGCGTCGATGTATCTGCTGATCGCCCAGAGCTTCGGTCTCGACCTCTCGCCTGCCGCTGTATTGCTGGTCACCGCCGTCGCTAACCTCGCGACTCTGATACCCAGCTCGCCCGGCTATGTGGGCCCGTTCGAGACCGGTGTGCTGCTGGTGCTCAATGGCGCGCTTGGCATACCGCGGGCGCTGGCGCTCTCGTATGCCATCGTCGTCCATGCCGCGCTCTACTTCCCGGTGACCATACTCGGGCTGATCTACTGGTGGCGCGAGAGCTTCTCCTGGCGGGAGGCACAGAAGACGGAAGAGGCAATCGGCCATGGTGGATAGCAACATTGTGCGGGCGATTGTGCTGGGGATCGTTCAGGGTCTGACCGAGTTCCTGCCAGTGTCGTCATCGGCGCACCTGATCATCGTTCCCTGGCTCTTCGGCTGGCAACCTTTCGGGCTGGCGTTCGACGTCGCGACGCACCTCGGGACGCTTGCCGCGGTCCTGGTCTACTTCTGGCGCGATCTCGTCGCGATGGCTCGTGGAGCGATCGGCGGCTGGCGAAGCCTCGTCCGTGGCCGGCTGCCGGAGGACGAGATGGGCCGGCTCGGGCTATTCATAGTCGTGGCTACCATTCCGGCAGCGATGGCCGGGGTGCTGCTGGAATCGAGTATCGACAAGCACTTCCACCAGGACCCGATCGGCTCAGCTCCGATGGTGGCGCTGGCGTTGCTGTTGATGGGGATGGGCTTGCTGCTCGGTGTGGCCGACCGTGCCGGCCAGCGACGTCAGGGCCGCTCGCTGCGGCAGATCGGGTTGCCGACGGCACTGGCGGTCGGCCTTGCGCAGATGCTGGCGATCGTGCCGGGGGTGTCGCGTTCGGGGAGCACGATTACTGCTGGGCTGTTCGCCGGCCTCGAGCGCGCAACGGCAGCGCGCTTCTCGTTCCTGCTTGGCGTGCCGATCATCCTCGGCGCTGGGCTGAAGGAGACGATCGGCCTCGTCCGCGATGGCATCCCTGCCGGAGAGCACGGGGTCTTCGTCGCTGGTGTCGCCAGCGCGGCGATTGTTGGCTACCTCGCCATCGCCGGCCTGATCCGGTTCCTCCAGCGGCACTCCACCGACGTGTTCGTCATCTATCGCCTTGTCCTCGGCGCCACGTTGCTGATTCTGGTCGCGACGGGGTTCAGGGCATAGCCGACAACGAGCCGGCCCCCACTCCACGCCCCGAGGTTGGGTCTGCGGAGTGAAGGCCGGCCCGTTCGTTACGAGATCTTTCCCTCGCGCGCCTCGGCCATCGTCGAGCGCATCCTGAGCATCCCTTCGGTGATCGCGGCGCGGTCAGCCGCGAAGGCGAGACGGATGTAGCCCTCGCCACTGGGACCGTACTCCGATCCGGATCGAAGGGCGACGCCACGTTCGCGGAGCAATGCCGACATCCTGCGAGACGTCACCGGCGCGTCGTACTTGAAGAAGGCGTAGAACGCGCCTTGTGGGCGAGTCCAGCTGACCCCTTCCGCGCCGTCCAGCAACTCCTCGATCAGGTCGCGGCGGGCGGCGTATTCGACGCGCATCGCCTCGGTCTCTTCCATCGGCCCGTTCATTGCGGCGATGCCGGCGCGCTGGAGCGCCCAGTTGACCCAGCCGCCAGACGTGCGGGAGACCCGAGCGATCGGTGGAGTCAGGCCCGGGCTTGCCGCAACCCAGCCGAGCCGCCAGCCGGTCATCGCGAACGTCTTGGAGAACGAGTTGCAGTAGATCAATCGGCCCTGAAAGCCTTCGATATCCATCGTCGAGGTGAACTCGATGTCATCGAGGATCAGGTGGTCGTAAACCTCGTCGGCGAGGACCAGCAGGTTGCACTCTTCGGCAACCGCCGCCGTAGCCTCCAGCTCCGCCCGACCATAGACGACACCGGTGGGATTGTTCGGGTTGTTGATAACGAGGATCTTCGCCCGAGGGTTCGCCACAGCTGCCGCGCGGATGGCGTCTGGATCGAGGTGCCAGTCCGCGGTCTGTTTCACCCAGATGACTTCGGCGCCGACCAGACGGGTGATGTCGGCATACTGCGAGTAGGTCGGCTCGGGGAGCAGGACCGCGTCACCGGGGTTCAGATAGCCGGCCAGCGAGGCATAGAGCGCGCCGGAACCACCGTTGGTGATCGTGATGTCGGACGTGTTCCAGTCCACCTCGTAGCGTCGTTCGAGGTAATCGGCCAGCGCCTGGAGCAGATCTGGATCGCCAGTCATCGGCGGGTAGTTCGAGTAGCCTTCATTCACGGCATCGATCATCGCCTGGCGGACGTGGGCCGGTGTGCGGAAGTCGGGGTCTCCGGCTCCGAGGCCGATGGTGCCGGCCGGCGATGGGCCGATGACCGGGCGCTCGGACTGCTTCATCATGTCACTGACCAGCCTGGCGGGTTCGAACGTGGCCATCCTGCTTCCTCCCCGTATTCAACGAATGCGGCCGTCACGATGGGCCGCCTGCGGGCTGCATCGTACCCGAAAGCGCGCGACTAGGGTGGTGGTCTGACGTATGCTCTTAGTGTGGCTATGTGGCCGCGGATGCAGGCAGCGATGGGGGCGATAATGCCGAGCGGGTTTCAGGGACTGGGACTGAGCGATGATGTCCTGCGGGCGCTCGATGAGATCGGCTTTGAGGAGCCGACCCCGGTACAGCGCGAGGCGATCCCTCCACTGATGCAGGGCCGTGACGTGATGGCCCAGGCGCAGACCGGCACTGGCAAAACCGCCGCGTTCGGCCTGCCGATGATCGAGCGGCTCGGCGGTGAATCGCGTGGCCCGGAGGGGCTGATCCTCACCCCGACGCGCGAGCTGGCCGTCCAGGTGGCCGAGGCGATCCACCGCTTCGGCAAGCACCGCGGGACCATCGTCGTTGCCGTCTACGGAGGGCAGCCGATCGACCGCCAGCTGCGCGCACTCTCCAAGCCGGTGGATGTCGTCGTTGGCACGCCGGGCCGGCTGATGGACCACATGCGCCGCGAGACGCTCAAGCTCGATCAGGTCCGCTTCGTCGTCCTCGACGAGGGAGACGAGATGCTCGACATGGGCTTCCTCGAAGACATCGAGACGATCCTCGCGGCGCTGCCCGAGGACCGCCAGACGGCGCTATTCTCGGCGACGCTGCCGACGCGGATCACCGGCCTGGCAAAGCGATATCTCACGGATCCCGTCCGGATCGCCATCGAGCCGGAGCAGGTGACCGTCCCGCAGATCCACCAGTCGTACTACGAGGTCGTCCAGCGCGCGAAGCTGGAGGCGCTGACCCGCATCCTCGACATCGCCAAACCGACCTCGGCGATGGTGTTCTGCCGGACCAAAGTCGAGGTGGATGACGTCACCCAGGCACTCCAGAGCCGCGGCTATGCCGCCGAGGCGATCCACGGCGACCTGTCGCAGATGATGCGCGACCGGGTGATGAACCGCTTCCGGGCCGGCGCCGCGACGCTCCTGGTCGCGACCGACGTGGCGGCGCGAGGCCTCGATATCGAGCACGTATCGCACGTGATCA
>CALMXF010000152.1 GCA_937870985.1 uncultured Chloroflexota bacterium | reverse complement strand
GGGTGGCCGGCCGCCGATTTGGATGATCGGCAGATCGGCCAATTCAGGCCAGCCATAGACCCGTCTGGAATCGGTGGCGTACAATCGATGGGGAGATGGCGGAGCGCCGTTGCGCAGCCGACATCCTGGCTGGGATCGGGGGAGTGACACGCGAAACCAGCCATGTCTGGCGCTATTGTTACGCGATTCACAAGGTCGCGAGGCGAGCGCCGCGGAGGTATCGGAAGGCTGGACGGGTTGCCGCGATCATCGCCCAACAAGCAGGGCACGACGGCCAGATCCGCGCCGGCCAATGCGGACACGACAACAGGAACCAACCGGGCGAACCGGGTGAAAGGACGTGGCATGGCTAGCAAGGCTGAGCCGGCCGTACGGGCTGGCGACGTGGCCCTCGGCTCGATGAGCAAGGACGAGCTACTCGAGCTCTACCGCCAGATGGTCCTCATCCGCAGGTTCGAGGAACACTCGGCCGAACAGTACGCCTTCGCCAAGATCGGCGGGTTCCTCCACCTCTATATCGGAGAGGAAGCTGTCGCCGTCGGCGCGATCCACGCCATGCGCCAGCAGGATCACCTCATCACCCACTATCGCGACCACGGCTACGCCCTGGCGATCGGGTCCGACCCGAACGCCGTTATGGCAGAGCTGTTTGGCCGCTCGACTGGCACGACCGGCGGACGCGGCGGCTCGATGCACCTGATCCACCCCGAGCGAAACTTCTGGGGCGGCTATGCGATCGTCTCTGGCCATATTCTGATCGGCGCGGGCATCGGCCTGGCACTCCAGTACCAGGAGATCGACGGGATCGCCGTGGTCATCTTCGGCGATGGGGCAACCAACGGCGGCGCGTTCTTCGAGGCGCTCAACATGGCCTCCCTCTGGAAGCTGCCAGTTGTCTTCCTCTGCGAGAACAACCTCTATGCGATGGGCACCGCCAGCGAATATCACTCGGCCGTCCCGCAGATGGCCACCAAGGCTGCCGGGTTGGGGATCACGTCCGAGATCATCGACGGACAGGATGTCCTGGCGATGTACGAAGCCACCCAGCGCGCGCGGGAATACTGCACGGCCGGCAACGGTCCCTACTTTATCGAGGCGATGACGTATCGCTTCCGCGGCCACTCGCTCGCCGACCCGGAGACATATCGGGACAAGGACGAGATCGAGGAGCACCGCGCCGATGACCCGATCTCGCTGTACCGCGAGCGCCTGTTGCAGGCCGACAAGGCCGCGCAGGCCGACTTCGACAGCATCGACGCGGCGATCGAGCTGGTTGTCGACGAGGCGGTCGAGTTTGCCGACAAGAGCCCCTGGCCGGATCCATCGACCCTGCGGGACTTTGTCTACGCCGACGAGTACTAGCGCGGCCGGCCGTCGCTGGCTTCGACCTTTGAGCGATCGAAACGGAGTAGGAACACCGTGGCAAGCACGCTGGCTGAGCTGGAGGATATGCAACGCAGGGCCCAGGAGGCCGTCGCCCAGAACGAACAGGGCGAGCGCGAGATCACCTATCGCGACGCGCTGCGCGAGGCGATCACCGAGGAGATGGATCGCAACAAGAACGTCCTGCTGATGGGCGAGGACATCGGGGCCTATGGGGGATCCTACGTCGTCACCCGCGGCTTTCAGGAGCAATACGGGCGCAAGCGCGTCATCGACACCCCGATCGCCGAGCTGGGCATCGTCGGGATGGCAGTCGGCGCATCGATGGCCGGCCTGCGGCCGATTGTCGAGCTGATGACGATCAACTTCTCGCTGCTGGCGATCGACCAGATCGTCAACCACGCCGCCAAGATCCACTATATGTTCGACGGCAAGTTCACCGCCCCGATCGTCGTCCGCACCGCCTCCGGCTGGGGGCAGCTTGGCGCGACACACTCGCAGACCTTCGAGGGCTGGTTCGCCCACATCCCCGGCCTGCGCGTCGTGATGCCGGCCACCCCGAAGGACGCCAAGGGCTTCCTCAAGTCGGCCATTCGCGGCAACGACCCCGTCGTATTCATCGAGCATTCGCTGATCTACCGTAACCGCGGGCTGGTGCCGGCCGGCGACTATACACTGCCGCTGGAGGGCGCCGAGGTGCGCCGAGAGGGGACCGACGTCACCCTCGTCTCCTGGTCGCGCGGCCTCTACCTGGCTCTCGGCGCGGCCGAGGAGCTGGCCGAGCAGGGCATCTCCGCCGAGGTGATCGACATGCGCGTCCTGCGCCCGCTGGACACCGAGACGGTGATCGAGTCGGTCAGGAAGACCAGCCGCTGCGTGATCGTCGAAGAGTCGTGGCGCACGATGGGCCTCGGCGCAGAGATCGCCGCCGCCGTCCAGGAGCACGCGTTCGACTACCTCGACGCGCCAGTCGGCCGCGTCGGCAGCATCGAGGTGCCGATGCCGTATGCCCGGAACCTTGAACGGCTGGTCATTCCTGGCAAGGACGAGGTCGTCGCCGCAGCCAAGCAGGCGCTGGCGTAACCTCACCGCTGCCCAGAGGGCTCCCTGCCCCCTCTCCTGCGAGGAGAGGGGGGAGATTGAATTGATAGATTGACGGACCCCGCAGACGGGGAATGGGGAGAGGCAAGCAAGATGGCGAAGACGGTCGTCATGCCCCAGATGGGCTACGACATGGATGCCGGGACGCTGCTGCGCTGGCTGAAGAACGTCGGCGACCCGGTCGCGCGCGGCGAGGCGATCGCCGAAATCGAGACCGACAAGGTCAATATCGAGATCGAGGCGTTCGAGGGCGGCGTGCTGCGCAAGACGCTCATCACCGAGGGGCAGACCGTCCCGGTCGGCGAGCCAATCGCGATCATCGGCGGGGCCGACGAGGTGATCCCGGAGG
>CALMXF010000151.1 GCA_937870985.1 uncultured Chloroflexota bacterium | reverse complement strand
GCCCGAGCGCCTGAGGCCCGGACGCCGTCGACCGGCTGCAGACCATCCCTGGCGCTCACCGCGGCCCGCATCATCCCCATCGACGACCCGCCCAGTGGCATAGTCACTGACCCAAAACAGACAGCGATCCAGATCTGCTGGTCGCACAGAATTTGGGCAATGATTGTGGCCGTCTTCCTCAATCCGCAGCACAATCATCCGTGGCGTCATCAGTTGCGAGAATCAGCATCGCCACGGAGGATCAAATGCGGGCGAGCCGTGTTGTTGACGACGGCGAGGGTGACTGCTAGCATCACGCGCAATTCGCGATACCGATTTCGTTCGCTATGGCTCACTCCCGACGGCTGGGGGATCTCTACCCAGTTCGCGCCGATCGGCGGTTGCGCGTCACGATAAGGTGGTGCTGGTGGGACAATATGCGATTCGCCGAGTCCTCTTGCTCGTTCCAACGTTGCTGACCGTCTACACGATCACATTTCTACTGATTCACGCGACACCCGGCGGGCCGTGGGACACCGGCGACAAGCCGATTTCGCAAGAAGCGATCGCGTCGCTGAATAAGGCATACGGCCTGGACAAGCCCATGTGGCGACAGTACGTCGACTATCTGGGCAAGGCATCGAAGCTCGACTTCGGGCCATCCTACGCGCAGCGCAACCGCGATGTCGTCGACATCCTGCGTGACTTTGTTCCCGTGTCGCTCAAGCTGGGGGTAGCGGCGATGATCGTCGCGGCAGTGATCGGCATTACCGCCGGCACTATCGGCGCGGTTCGCCGCAACACGGCGGTCGACTATCTCGCGACGTTTGGCGCGATCGTCGGAGTATCGGCGCCATCCTACGTTGTCGCGTCACTCCTGATCCTGCTCTTCGCGTCGAAGCTGCACTGGTTGCCAACTGGTGGCTGGGACGGCATCTTCAGCAAACAGGCGATCATTCCAACCCTGGCACTCTCATTCGCGCCGGCCGCCGCGCTGGCGCGCTATACACGCTCCTCGTTAATCGAGGTGCTGCAGCAGGACTATGTCCGGACCGCGCGCGCGAAAGGGCTGGCCGAGACGGGTGTCATCGTCCGCCATGGCTTGCGCAACGCGCTGATTCCGGTCGTCACGATTCTCGGTCTGCAATTCGCAGCCGTGGCGACGGGCTCATTCTTCGTCGAGACGGTCTGCGGTGTGCCGGGCATTGGCCGCTACTTCGTCCGCAGCATCGCCGTGCGCGACTATCCGGTCATTCTCGCGACGACGCTGCTATTCGCCGTCGCGGTGAGCGTGATGAACCTGATCGTGGATCTGATGTATGGATTGCTCGATCCACGTATCAGCTATTGATTGCCGGCATGGAGGCTGACGGGATGGTATCGGACGCCGCAACACCACAGGCTGCCGGAGCCGACGAACTGAGCACGGCCGGCCGCCGACAGACACGGACGCTTGCGGGTGACGCATGGCGAAGCTTCCGCAAGAACAAGGCGGCGCTGATCGGCTTGGTGTTCATTGTCTTCATCGTATTCGTCGCCATCTTCGCGCCGCTTCTGGCGCCAACCGGCTATGCCGAGCAGGATCTGCTCGCGGTGACACAACCGCCAAGCCGCGCCCATTGGCTCGGCACAGACCAGCTCGGGCGTGACATTCTGAGCCGGTTGATCTACGGGTCGCGAGTCTCGCTCCTCGTCGGCGTCGTTGTGCAGATCGTCATTCTCGCGATCGGGGTGCCAGTCGGGCTGGTAGCCGGCTACTTCCCCGGCAAAGTGGATACCTTCCTCATGCGGGTCGTAGACGTCCTCTACGCCTTCCCGAATCTACTGTTCGTCATCATCATCATGACCTACCTGCGCGCGCAGTTTCAGACGGTCGACAGTGGGCCGCTACTGCCACTCAAGACATTCGACCGCGCGACAGGCGGGTTGCTCGGGGTATACATCGGGTTGGGTCTCGTGTCGTGGTTGACGGTGTCGCGGCTGGTGCGCGGCCAGATCATGTCATTACGCAACAAGGAATTCGTCGAGGCAGCGCGCTGCATCGGCTCGACCAATAGCCGGATCATTTCGCGCCACCTGCTCCCGAATACATTACCGGTTATCATCGTCGCGACGACGCTGGGGCTTCCCGCCGCGATTCTCGGCGAGGCCGGCATCAGCTTTCTCGGGCTCGGTGTCACGGTGCCAACGCCATCGTGGGGCTCAATGATCTCCGACGGAGTCGCGCTCCTGCGTTCGTACCCTCATATTCTGTTTTCTCCCGCGGTGGCGCTGTCGTTGACGGTTCTCTCGTTCAACTTCGTCGGCGACGGCCTGCGCGATGCTCTCGATCCCTGGGTGCAGCGCTGATGTGCAGCGCAAGGCGCCACGGAGATAGACGGTCGAAGTGACGGAGGAGGAGATATCGTGGACCTGTCAGAACTCCAGTTTCGGCGTGCGGTAACCCGACGGGCGTTCCTCGGCGCGTCGGTCGTCGGCGCTGCTGGTCTGCTCGCTGCCTGCGGAGGCAGCACTGAGAAGAGCGCGACCTCGACAAGCGCGCCAGCCGCCAACACACCGGCAGCCGAGAAGCCGACTGCC
>CALMXF010000150.1 GCA_937870985.1 uncultured Chloroflexota bacterium | reverse complement strand
AGGGGGTGCGGCTGAGAGGGTGTTTGTAAAGTGGATCGCTATTTTTGTGCGGATAAGACATCCCAGTAGTCCTGAGAAATGTCGTGTCCGGTTATCAGGTCGCCGATCCCTTGCATGCTGGCGAGTGTCGCTCCGGCTAGCAGCGCAAGCCCGACCAGTCTCGCGTGACGGCGCGCCGTAAGCGTGAGAACGCCGATCAGGATCAGCGGCTCGGCCAACGTCCACCGCCACTCACGCAGGCTCTCGGCGCGATGCAGTGGATCATATGGCCAGATCGCGAGGACCAGACCAACAATCGTGACGATGAGGGCCACGATCACCAGCGGCGATCGAAAGGTATCTCTCAACGACGTGAGGGTTCCCCGACGACCGGGACGATCAAGCACGAGCGATCCTGCTGTGCGTACGCCGACCCCGACCGCGGCTGCCACCAGAAGGAGCTCCGACGCAGGAACTACCGCCTGTGCGAGTGATAACGGGTGATAGAACCACGGCAGAGTGGCAATCGAAGCAGCCGCAAGACCGACCGGGGAGATCACCGCAGCGACCATCGCAACGAGCACGATTGCGACAATCGCGAAGGCGGGCGCGTTCACGATACCTGCCCCCGCGACTGAGATCATCGCGCCGAGCGCCACAATCACATCCCGGTGGAGTGGCGGCTGCGAGCTATCGGTCAAACACACGTGGATGTCCGTCCGCCGCGCGGCGTGGCCGGCGCGTTTCGCGCTCGCGGATAGCGTGGATGCTTGCGAGGGAGCGTTCGGTCAACGCAGCGGTCGCGACGAGGAGGAAGACGAGGACCGCCAACCGAACAACCGGGGCTGGTGTTGCGTGGCCTGTGACCACGAAGCCAGACACCGACACACTCTGGCCTTTGGCTTCGTCAATTGCAGTCCTCAGGACGAGGCGGTGTCGCGCGGCGGGTAGGCCGCTTGCAAGCTGTATGGTCGTGTCCTCTGCCTGCCGATACTTCAGGTTTCGGGAAACAGTTGGCTCCGTGGAGGGGTTGTCATTCGGCGGGTCGATCCAGGCCAGCAGCTGGCCAGCGTCGGGGGATGTCAATGCCTGGACAAACAGGTTCGTCCCGACGAACTCGATCGAGATCGTTGCGTCAGTGGTCGTTCGGGCGTATTGCGCCGTTCCGACGGTCGAGAGAATCCAGTCTCCTTGAGTTGTAATACCGGGCGCAGTGACACTCGTGAAACCCTCGGGTAATGGCGATCCGGGAAGGTTCAGCCCGGTGAGTGACGCACGCAGGGCGGACGACTCAACCTGCCGTTCGGGCTGTACGATGACCAGCGACAACGCCGCGAAGCGGGACATCAGATCCGTCGCGGCAACACCGAATGCGCTGTCGGGTGGATGGGTGATTCGAATGACTGCGCCGGAATACCGGTTGGTCGGCGGGCGCGCCGCCAGAATATCAGCTGCGTCGATCGTATCGGGTTTCGGAAGATCAAAGAGCGTCAGTGGCGCGCCGGAAGATAGCGGTATGAGCGTGTTGGAGGGCAACACGGGGCGGTCGCTCCCTCGTATGGCCCGCGAGATGTCGGCATGCCAATCGGGGATTTCATCTGCCAGACCGCAGCCCAGTACATAGGCGATCGCGCCAGGGTAGCGCTCGGCCATCGCCTCCGTGACCTTCTGAGCCACTTCAACGCCTGTGCCTGGCAGGGCCGGCTTCGAAAGACACGTAGCCAGGGGGACTCCCTGCGCCGACTGAACCATCTGGTCCATCGCTGCGAGGGCGGCCGGCCGGGCATCAGTTTGCGTCAACGCGGAAACGATATCGGCATCGACCGGGACGATCACCATCGCGTAGGGGTCAACGCCGCCGGATTGGAGCCACTGGACGGCCTCGAGCGAGCTATACGCGCGGAGATCCAGCGCGACGACCTTGTGGCGCGAGAACGGCAGTGGCGCGTCGGGAACAGGCGAGATAACCGATCCTTTGACGCTTCGCTCGGCCAGACCGAGTGTCACGAATCCGACACAGCATACGACGATCAGCGTCCAGGCAACCGCGCGTCGAACCTGCGGCGAGATGTCCGCGATCATCGGTACGATGCGATCGCGAAACAGATGATAACGTGACTCGTTTTGGGTGGCAGGCTTGTGGTTCGCATGGACTGGCGATTATACCAATGACTGGCCGGGTATCGGTCAGCAAGTAGACTTCGGACGAATGAATGGGGGATCCGGTGACCGCATCGCCACGTCTCGGGATCATCGGTGGAAGCGGACTCTATCAGCTTGAGGCATTCGAACAGCTCGAGCAGATCGCTCTCGATACACCGTTCGGCCGGCCGTCGTCGCCAGTCGGCCTCGGTCGGCTGAACGGTGTCGAAGTCGCCTTCATCAGCCGCCACGGCGTCGGACATCATCTCTCACCGAGCGACCTCCCATACCTTGCCAACGTCTACGCGATGAAGTCGCTCGGGGTGACTCACCTCGTTTCGATCAGCGCGGTCGGGAGCCTGAGCGAAGAGATCGTTCCCGGCAGCTTTGTTGTGCCAGACCAGATCATCGATCGCACCGCCGGGCGCGAGCGAACGTTCTTCCGCGACGGGATCGTCGCCCATGTGTCAATAGCCGATCCATTCTGCGCCACACTGTCGCGGCAGGTGGCAGCACACGCTGCCAAGTCGGGGCTGGGAGTGACATCGGGCGGTGTGTATGTCTGCATCGAGGGTCCGCAGTTCTCGACGCGCGCCGAGTCACGGATGTTTCGATCCTGGGGTGGTTCGATCATCGGGATGACGGCGATGCCGGAGGCGCGGTTAGCGCGGGAAGCGGGGCTCTGTTACGCGTGCCTCGCGATGGTGACGGACTGGGACGTCTGGCACCAGGTCGAGGAGCCTGTCTCGGTTGCGGCGGTGCTCGTGAATCTGCGAGCGATGACTTCAGCCGTCCAGTCGCTCGTTGTGGATCTGGCCGGCGCCTCGTTGACGCAATGCGAGAGTGGCTGTGTCAACGCGTTGGACGCCGCAATCGTTACCGAGCTGGATATCGTGCCAGCGGGGATTCGCGAGCGGTTATCGACCATCGTCGGTCCACGTCTCGACGGCGGCGCATGAAAGCGGCGCTTGCCCGGATTCGGTTTACCGAGCTCCAGCTCCTCGTCGTGCCGTCGATCATGACGGTCGTTGGGCTGCTGACGATCTTTCTCGCATCCACGCGTGATCTGAACTGGGACTGGCGAGACATCTGGGTATCGCTCGCCTATATGGCAGCGGTTTTTGCGATCTCAATCTGGTTCTCGATTACCGGCTTCAAAGGCGATCAGGTTCTATTCCCGATAGTCGTCTGTCTCTCAGGTCTTGGCTTGCTGATGATGCAGCGGCTGACACCGTCGCTTGTGGAGATCGATGATAGCTATGCCGGCCTGGCCCGTCAGCAACTGATCTACCTCGGGATGGGCCTTGCCTTGCTGGCTGGCGTCGTGACCTTCGTGCGAAACATCGGGTGGCTCCGCCGATACAAGTACACGTGGGCGTTCGGTGGCCTCGGGCTGATGCTTCTGACGATGGTGATCGGGACGGAGCGCTACGGTGCACGCCTCTGGCTCGAGATCGGTCCATTCACGATCCAGACGTCCGAGATCACCAAGATCGCGATGGTGGTGTTTCTGGCGGCCTACCTCGCGGAGAATCAGGAGTTGATCGTCTCGACGTATCGCGTGGGGCCGCTGCGGCTCCCGCCTATTCCGTACCTGATGCCGATGGTTCTGATGTGGGGCTTTTCGATGCTCGTCGTCGTCGCGCAGAACGATCTCGGCACGGCCCTGCTGTTCTTCGGTGTCTTCCTCGCGATGCTCTATATGGCCAGTGGTCGGCTGACATATGTCATCGCCGGCCTCGCCGCATTCGCAGTTGGCGTCTACGTCGCCTACAACATGTTTGGTCGGGTCCAGCTTCGGGTTGCGAACTGGCTCGATCCATGGCGTGATCCGATCGATGCTGGCTACCAGCAGATTCAGGGCGAATATGCTCTGGCGGCTGGAAGGCTATTTGGCGCCGGTCTGGCCCAGGGGCATCCAACCTTCATCCCCGCAGTGCACTCGGACTATATCTTCGCTGCAATCGGCGAGGAGCTCGGTCTGCTCGGAACCGTCGTGGTTCTGCTGCTTTGTCTGCTGTTGGTGTTCCGCGGCCTCTCGATCTCATTGCGCGCTCGCGACAGCTTCGGCCGCTTTCTCGCTGTTGGGCTAACGACGATTCTCGCGATCCAGACGCTCATCATCGTCGGGGGCACTGTGCGGCTGATTCCGTTGACCGGGATTACGTTGCCGTTCATCAGTGCCGGTGGCAGCTCACTGCTCACCAACTTCATCATTATCGGGCTGCTATTGCGTATCTCCGATCCGGATCTGGCGGGCTAGATGAACAGGTTTCTGCGCTTCGCTTCATTCATCACTGCGCTACTCGTCGTCGGATATGGCCTTGGGGAGACGAGCGACCGCGCCGACGAGCGATGGTTGCTCTTGCTAGCCGGCGCGGGGATCATGCTTGCGGTGGCATGGTGGCCCCGCGGCACGCGATCGCTGCCGATCTATAACAGGACGGTGTTGCGATGGGCGACGATTATCGTCGTGGGATTCACGCTCGTGACGATTCAGCTCGTCCGAATTCAGGTGGTTGAGGGCAATCGAATCGCCTCTCGTAGTGCCGAGACCGCCGACGGCCAGGTCGTCCAGAACCCTCGCGAACGGCTCCGCGCGTTACAGGTCCAACGCGGCTCGATCCTGGATCGGCATGGTCAGGTGCTGGCGGATTCTGTGCAGATCAAGGATGGCACCTTCATCCGCCGCTACCCGAACACAGAGGCCGCCGGGCTCATCGGCTACTATTCGCCGGCGCTGTATGGCTCGACGAATATCGAGCGAGCCTTTGACCAGTATCTCTCTGGCCAGAAGGGCGGCAACCCCGCCGAGGAATGGCTCAATGGGGTTGTTCATGCAGACAAGCGCGGATATGACGTCGGTCTGTCGATCGACATCAACCTGCAGGCGAAGGCAAATGAGCTGCTTGCCGGCCGCCCCGGCGCGGTTGTACTCATGGATGCGCAAACCGGCGAGGTGCTGGCAATGGCCGGCGCTCCATCCTTTGACCCGAACCGTCTCTATGCGAACACAGGCCAGCAGGCTGACGAAGAGATGGCGGCGATCCGGGCATACTGGGCTGAGCTCATTGCCGATCCGAACGCCCCGCTTGTCTTCCGACCGACGCAGGGTCTGTTCAGCCCCGGCTCAACGTTCAAGACGGTGACCGCGTCGGCGCTGGTGGACTCGGGAAAGGCTAATGCCGATACCGTCTTTCGCGACGAAGGTCTGTTCGAGGTCGATGGTCGTGTTGTCGAAGAACCCAACCGTCCCGACCCTACTCAGATCAACTTCACGCTCGAGCAGGCGTATGCATGGTCGTTGAACGTCGTGTTCGCGCAGATCGGGCTCCAGCTCGGCAGTGACACGTTGCTCGACTACGCGCAGCGATTCGGCTTCGGTTCGAGTCTGGCTTTCGATTTTCCGACTGCCGAGACCCAGATCGCCTCGTCCCGCGACGAGCTGAACAATCGCGCACTACTGGCCGACACCGGCTTCGGGCAGGGCCAGATTCTGGCGACTCCACTCCAGATGGCTGTCGTCGCGGCGACGATCGCCAATGATGGCGCCGCCCCTCGACCGTCAGTTGTCGAGCAGGTTGTCGACCCTGACGGCAACGTACTCGAGCGATTTGCGCACGGCGATGGCCATCGAGTAATCAGCCCTGAGTCGGCCGCTACAATGCGACGCCTGATGGAAGCCTCGGCGAGCTACGGATACGCCCGGGGCGTTGAAATCGACGGGGCGACCGTCGGTGGCAAGACAGGCACGGCCGAGGTCGGCGAGGGCGAGCCGCATTCATGGTACACAGGCTATGCGATCTCGGGAAACCGACGAATTGCGGTCGCGGTCATCGTCGAACATGCGGGCGCTGGCTCGAAGGTCGCGCTGCCGATCGGCGCAGAAATGCTCCGCGCGGCGCTTGCCACGCCCGAATAGGCTAGCCCGCTAACCGCCCCCATCCGGCCGGACTGACGCTGCGCAGACTGCCGTTTCGCGGAAGACGAAACGGCGAACTCGCGCAGGTTCAGATGGCGGGAATTCGCGTACGAATGGCCAAAATGCGGTATAATACTACGGTTGTGCCCCGAGGGAGATGATGCGATGCAGCTGTCACACGACGAGTTCGAGGATCTGGTCGTCGCCGCGCTCGATTCTCTTCCTGAGGAGTTGCTGGGCTTGATGGAGAACGTCGACGTCACCATCGAGCGTTGGCCGACCCAGAACCATCTCGACGACGTTGGCATTCGTCGGGGCACGCTCCTCGGACTCTACCAGGGCATCCCGCTA
This sequence comes from uncultured Chloroflexota bacterium, assembly GCA_937870985.1. Lineage (GTDB taxonomy): Bacteria > Chloroflexota > Chloroflexia > Thermomicrobiales > CFX8 > JAMLIA01. Next base: position 13,854 of record CALMXF010000150.1, on the reverse strand, counting down.
ACCGAGCGGCACAGTTCATCGTACAACCTGGTGGTGCCGGACAAGATCACCATCTTCCAGCGACCGATTGAGCAGATCTGCTCAACACACGACGAAGTCGTCGATCAGGTTCGGAAAACCGTTGTCCATGAGGTTGCCCACCATTTCGGTATCGGCGAAGAGACGTTGCGGGAACTGGGCTGGGGATGAACCGCTCGGGCTGGGACGCCGGGGACAAGCCTGTGTCCAGTGTGATCGACGTGCTGGGTGAGGGGTTTGCGATCGCGATCAACCGTCCGTTGCTGATCGTTCCGCTCATCGTGCTGGAGCTTGCGCTCCTGTTTGCGCCACAACTGACGGTCGGCAATAGCGCGCGTGACATCGCCGTTGAAGTCAATGAGCGAGGCGTCCGCTGGGCGGTTGTTGGGGACGGAATCGCGCGTCTGGAAGGGTATAACGTCCTGGATCTGGTCGTGTTGGGGTTGCCTCGTATCCGGGTTGCCGCGTTCGCGCCAGTGGCCGGCAAGTCGCGGAACGTGCCGGGCTGGCACGATCGACGTGTGGTCGCGGCGGGTGCGCTCACGGCGCCGGCCGCTCTGTTCAGCGCGATCGCCGGGATCGTGTTTGTCGCGTATTTTCGGTTGATGCTGGCGTCCGGGATCCGGAGTGAAGGCGCTACGACGAGCCGCCGGCGCCTGCGAAGCCTCGCGGAACTGGCGGCCCGGCTCACAGCCGCTGCGCTGACAGCCGTTGGCCTGCTGATTATCGTTGGGTTGCCAGTCGTCCTCGGCACGATCCTGCTAACGATGTTTGATCTACCGGGGGCAGCATTTCTTTGGCTCATGCTGCTTGTGCCGGTTGCTTGGGGCATCGTCCACTTCTACTTCGTTGTCCACGCGCTGGTGGTCGATCGTCTGCCAGTGTTGCCCGCTTTTCGTGCCAGCTATCAGGTAGTCCGACGAGACCCCTGGCAGGCGGCTCGATTCATAGGCGTTTCGTTGCTTCTCTCGACCGGGCTCACATACCCACTCGAGAGCATCGCCCGAAAGCCGGAATGGGCAGTGCTGGCTGTTGTCTTGAATGCGTTTCTCGCGACCGGGATGATTCTCGCCGCGATGCTGTTCTATCGCGATCGGGCCCGCCATCTTGGCCTGTCGCCACATCAGGAAGGTGCATAACACCATGGCCCAGGCCACTGATTCCAAGCAGACATACGACGCTAGCAATATCCAGGTTCTGGAGGGGCTGGAGGCGGTGCGCCGCCGGCCCGGCATGTACATCGGGAGCACCGATATCCGCGGACTCCACCATCTCATTTACGAGGTCGTCGACAACGCAGTGGATGAGGCGCTGGGCGGGTACTGCGACACGATCCTCGTGACAATCCACCCAGACGCAAGTGTGACCGTGTCTGACAATGGCCGGGGCATCCCGGTCAAGAAGCATCCGAAGACGAACACGTCGGCGCTCGAGGTTGTTATGACTGTCCTGCACGCGGGAGGCAAGTTCGGCTCGGGTGGCTATGCGATGTCGAGTGGGCTTCACGGTGTCGGCGTATCGGTGGTGAATGGCCTGTCGGAGTGGTTCATCGCCGAGGTGAAGCGTGACGGCGGTCTCTATCAGCAGGAATACCGGATCGGTGTGCCGGTCGCGCCCGTGAAGAAGATTGCGACGATCGACAAGTCGGAACAGGGCACCACCCAGACCTGGATGCCCGACAAGACGATCTTCGACACGCTCGAGTACAACTACGACCAGATTGCCCAGCGCTTCCGAGAGATGGCGTACCTTACTCGTGGGCTTCGAATCATCTTCATCGACGAGAGATCGGACCGCGAGACTACCTTCTACTTCGAAGGCGGAATTACCTCATTCGTCCGACATCTCAACAAGACGAAGACGCCGGTGCACCCCAAGCCGTTCTACATAAACCGCCAGGTTGGCGACTTCATTGTCGAAGCGGCAATCCAGTACAACGAAAGTTATGGGGAGTCCGTCCATTCCTTCGCCAACAACATCAATACCGTTGATGGCGGCACACACCTGACCGGTTTTCGCTCCGCGTTGACTCGAACAATCAACGACTACGCGCGAAAGAACGGCTTTCTGAAGGAGAATGATGAAAGCCTGACGGGCGAGGACGTGCGCGAGGGATTGACGGCTATTGTCAGTGTCAAGCTGCCGGACCCGCAGTTCGAGGGCCAGACGAAGGGCAAGCTCGGCAACGCGCCGATGAACGGGGCGGTGAACTCGGTCGTCGGTGAGATGCTCTCCCAGCATCTCGAGGAGAACCCTCAGGCGGCCAAACGTATTGTCGAGAAGTGCGTGAACGCCGCTCGGGCTCGGAACGCAGCCCGCAAGGCCCGCGAGCTTGTCCAGCGCAAAGGCAGCCTGGAGACGTTCTCCCTGCCGGGCAAGCTGGCCGATTGTTCGGAGCGCGATCCGGCCCGATCCGAGCTGTACATCGTCGAGGGTGACTCGGCCGGCGGCTCAGCGAAGCAGGGTCGCGATCGCCGCTATCAGGCGATTCTCCCACTGCGTGGCAAGATCCTCAACGTCGAGAAGGCGCGACTGGACAGGATGCTCCAGAACACCGAGATCCGCTCGCTGATCACCGCGCTCGGCACGAGTATCGGCGACCAGTTCGATGCGTCGAAGCTACGCTACCATCGGATCATCGTCATGACGGACGCGGACGTCGATGGCGCGCATATCCGCACGTTGCTGCTGACGTTCTTCTTTCGACACATGGAGACCCTGATTGCCGACGGTCGTCTGTACATCGCGCAGCCGCCACTATACCGGCTGCAGTCAGGCAAGGACGTCCACTGGGTGTACAACGATGAAGAGCGCAAGGAGATCATGTTGCGCTACAAGGACAAGAAGGTTGAGCTCCAGCGCTACAAGGGGCTCGGGGAGATGAACCCCGAGCAGTTGTGGGACACGACGATGAATGCCGAGACGCGCACACTCCTGAAGGTTCACATCGAGGATCGCGTTCAGGTGGACGAAACGTTCGACATGTTGATGGGGAATGCTGTTCCCCCGCGAAAGAGCTTCATTCAGACTCACGCGCGACAGGTTCAGAATCTCGACGTCTAGCACGAATGATCGCGCCTCTCGAACCATTCCCGGTCGGGTTTGATTCGAAAGGCGGGAGCGGAGGTGGCTGTTGGTCCGAATCGCCCTGGACGTTCATGGCGGCGACACTGGAGTGGCCACGAATCTCGCTGCCGCTCTGGACGCGAGCCTGACATCCGATATCGAGCTTGTGCTGGTGGGGCACGAACTTCAAATCGCCGCAGAGCTGCGCCGCCTGGACGTTCCAATCGACCGTTTCAAGATCGTTCATGCCGAAGAGACGATCGGGATGGCGGAGTCCGCGTCTCGATCGGTGCGCCGAAAGAGCGACAACTCTATTAGCGTTTCACTTGACCTCATGAATCGAGGAGAAGTCAGCGCTGTTGTGTCGGCCGGCCACAGCGGCGCCCTCGTCGCGGCATCACTGATGATCCTCGGACGGATCCCTGGAGTCTCCAGACCGGCACTTGGCACACGCATCCCGGCAAAAGGGACGACCGCGTTCGTTCTCGACATCGGCGCCTTTACCGATCCCCGGCCCGAGGTGATGCTCCAGCATGCTTATCTCGGAGTCGCCTATGTTGAGGCGATTCTCGGCATTCGCCGCCCGACGGTCGCGTTACTTTCAAACGGCGAAGAGCCCGGCAAGGGGGACGTGCTCACGCGCTCTGCGCGGGAATTGTTCGACGCGTCGGACCTGCACTTCGTCGGGTATGTCGAAGGGCACGAGATGCTCACGAAGCCACCGCATGTCACGGTTACCGATGGCTTCACCGGAAATGTCGCATTGAAGATTGCCGAGGGCACTGCGAGCTACGTCTCCAGGATCATGCGCGACGAGTTGACGGCGTCGATCCGGACACGGTTGTTTGCCGCCATGCTGAGGCCAACATTCCGCGCCATGCGCCGGCAGATCGACTTCGATGGGATCGGCGGCGCGCCGTTGCTTGGCGTTAACGGGGTGGTCATTGCGGCCCACGGACGTTCATCGCCACGCGCCCTCGTCTCTGCGATCGAGACGGCCAACAGCGCCGCACGGAGCGAGCTCCCCGCGCGGCTGCGAGATACGCTGCCTCAGGGGCCACGATCCGAGGCCGGCGCGGATGAACCGGCCGCGCTCCACTCCTGACGACGAGACGACCCGGCCCGTCTGATATGCAGACGGGCCGGGTCGTTCAGGATCAGGGACGATTTGTCGCTACTCGCCGCTCACGGCTCGCTTCAGTTGAGTGCCAGGTCGGAATGATGGGCTCTTTCGCGACGGGATGGTGATGCGCTCGCCGGTCTGCGGGTTGCGTCCTTCGCGAGCACCGCGCTCCGAGATTCTGAACGAACCGAAGCCAGTGATCGTCACTTCCTCGCCGTTAGCGAGACTGTCGCGGATCGCATCGAACAAAGCCTGGATGACCGCGTCTACCTGGCGTTCCGGCAAGTTGGTTGTTCCGGAGACGCTCTTGACCAGATCCTGTTTCCTCATCCTTCGTAGCCTCCCAATTCGATCGTGTGGCCGACGCCTGTTGCTCGAGACGCTCGGCGGATGTCAGGGCGGGACTATAGCACACGTTACGCGGATACCCAACCAGAAGAGTGCGTATGTACGCGGACTTCAGTCGGTCGCACGCCGTCGTCGCGCGACCTCGAACAGCAGAATCGATGCCGCAACCCCCGCGTTGAGCGATTCAACGCCGGCCTCAATAGGGATTGCTACCGACAAGTTCGCGTACGTACGCGATTGTTCTGACGCGCCGAATGCTTCCCCTCCGATAACAACCACGGTCGGCTCACGCCAGTCCACAGTATCGTAGCTTCGTTCTGCCGCCGCGTCGGCTATCGCGACGATCGGTTGGGTGACGAACAGCGATTCGACAGCCCGTTCCGTCGACGGAAAGCGACGGATGGGAATGGCGTACAACGTGCCAGCGGTGGCCCGAACCGTTTTGGGGTTCGTGTGATCGGCGGTCCCTGGTAACAGGACAACCGCGTCAGCGCCAACCGCGCCCGCCGAGCGAATGATCGTCCCGAGGTTGCCCGGGTCTCGCACACCGTCGACGACAAGCACCAGTGTCGGATCGTCGCGTATCGGCAGATCCGGCGCGTCGATCACTGCTACGAGTGCCTGTGGATGCTCGGTGAGCGCGATGCTCTCGAAAAGATCGTGTTCGACACGAACGACGCGCGCACTGGCTGGGATACGGTTCAGCAGATCCCGATCAATCTCGTCCCGACGGGCATCGTCGATGATTACCGCTCGAACCGATGCTCCTGCCGAGATAGCGGAATCGACGGACCGTGCGCCTTCGACGAGCAATGCCCGCTCATGCTCCCGGACTTTCTTCCGGTGGAGCGAGCGGGCAAACTTGATCGTCGGATTCGCCGGACTCGTTATCAACGTATCCCGTTGACTTGACCGGTCGTCATCAGACATTGGCGTGCTCAGTGGCTGCTGAGCTGCGTCTTGGCCAGGTCGACGAACTTGGCGAACGCTTCATTGTCGCGAACTGCCAGGTCGGCGAGGATCTTTCGATCGACCTCAACCCCGGCGCGCGTCAGGCCTTCAATGAACCGACCATATGGCAGGCCATGTTCGCGTGAGGCAGCGTTGATGCGCGTGATCCACAGCCGGCGCATGTCACGCTTGCGGGTGCGGCGGTCTCGATACTGGTATTGCAGCGAGCGCATCACCGCTTCGTTTGCACGCTTGAAGAGGCGATTGCGTGTCCCGCGGAACCCTTCGGCTCTGCTCAGGACTTTCTTATGCCTGCGGTGCGATGTAACGCCACGCTTGATTCGGGCCATCGATCAGATCCCCCTCGTCTCCGTCTTTGTCTATTTCGGCAGCCCGTACGGCAGCAACCGACGGATTCGCTTCCGATCCGCGGGCGCAACCTCGAACATGCGGTCGAACGCACGCTTGGTGCGCGAGGACTTCCGGCGCCGGAAGTGACTCTTCATGCCCTTTGCGCGCATGATTTTGCCCGTGCCGGTAATCTTGAACCTTCGGGCTGCCTGTTTGTTCGTCTTCATCTTCGGCATGGCTGGAGCTCCCAACCCTCATTGAACATCGGAACGGCGCCGCCGCACGGCGCCGCAAACACCTGCCTGGACGATTCGCTCAGGTCGCGGGATCGGCGCTTGGTTGGTCCTGCGTCGACTCCTGAGCCACACGAGTGGCATCCGGGCGCTGCAGGTCTTTCTTCGGACTCAACAGAACCGACATCGAACGACCTTCCATGCGTGGATCCTGGTCCACCGTGCTGATGTCAGCCAGCTGCTGAACCAGTTGCACCAGAAGGTTGCGACCGATGTCCTGATGAAGCATCTCGCGGCCGCGAAAGAGAACCGAGATCTTCACCTTGTCGCCGGCCTCGAGAAACCTCTGCGCCTGGCGTGCTTTCGTCTGGATGTCGTGATCGTCGATCTTCGGCGCCATGCGAACTTCCTTGAGCGACGCGCCCTTCGCCTTCCGACGGGACTCGCGCTCGCGGCGGCTCTCTTCGTACCGGAACCGACCATAATCCATGAGGCGGCACACCGGCGGCATCGCGTTTGGTTGAACCTCAACGAGGTCAAGACCCTTTTCGCGCGCGATATCAAGCGCGTCGCGGGTCAGGACCACACCCAACTGCGTTCCGTCTTCGTCGATAAGCCGCACCTCGCGGATACGAATGCGTTCGTTCACGCGAACTGGTCGTGCGCCGATTGCCAACCTCCTCGAACTGATCTGCATATTCCCGGGCAGCAATAATCGGTAATCCTGCGGACAGGACACCGGCGAAGCCTACCAAACCACGTAGCCGTGGTCAACGACGTGGCGACGTAGTCGCGTCACCAGGTCGGGCGAAAATGCGGCCGCCCGATGTCTCGTAGACAATAACCCATCCGGCTTCGGTGAGTCGAGCCTCCACGTCCGGAGCGATCTTCGCAATGGTCGGGCACACGGCATTGCCGCGTAGCTCCTGCTGACCAAGTACGACGAACCTTGGCGATGGCCTCGCGTCAACCCGGTCTCCGCCAACTACCGCATTCGCGACGCCCGCGCGAGTATCGAGGAACGTTCCGATGTCGGCAATCTGGCCGCGTCGCCACTGGCTTTCATGTCCCAGCCACCCGACGATCGTGGGAACACCAGTGAAGGCGGACACGCGATTCAACGGCACACCGTCGAGCACTCCATAGGAGCAGCCGGGCGCTTCTGCGATTGTGTCCCCGTCGCGCGCGTGAGCACGAACCCATTCGATTATCTCCAGATCGCCATGGCCTGCCGAGGCGATGTACGCCTCTCCATCAAGCCCACGCCGTTGCGCGAAGCCCGATGCCCAGTCATCCGCCGACAGGGGCGTATATGAGAGCGTCGCCCCGATGATCAACGCCAGCACGACAGTGGCGGCGGGCCGGCGGAAGCCGGTAGCTCGGAATACTGTTACCACGGATGCTGCGGCGCTGGCCACGGCTAGCACAAGCCACGCCTGGAAGTAGAGCTTGAAAACGGTATTCATTCGGTCGCCAAAGACGTCTTGAATGTAGAAGAACTCCGGGATGAGGATCAGTGTGAATCCGAATGCGAACAGCGCCGCCAGCGCTTGCGTCGCAAGATCCCGCGAGCGCCACACGAACCACGCAGCGACCGACAATGGCACACCAATGACGATGACGGCGGGAGCCCAGGCGACGGCGATACCGAGCGCAAGAAGGCCTGCCGTCAGCAGCCAGATGCGATTCCGCTGGTCAACCTTGAGGATACTCCGGTCGCGTATGGCGACCGCAGTGACGAACACGACGAAGATCGCGAGCCAGGCGCCGTGAACGATGAGCAGCTCCCTTGCTCCCGATGGGCGCCAGGCGACGATGCCAAACGTATTGAAGATGGCGCCAACGATCGGGAGGTCGGTGATCCAGCCTGGAACCGTGCCGTCGGGCACTCCGACCGGCGCGGAATAGTGCAGGGCGAAGGGGAACGCTGCGATGGCTGCGGAGATGACAACGACGATCGAATCAACCAGCCAATCAACGATCCGGCCGCGACGCGCCAACACGAGCATCAGGAGAACAAGCGCAATGCCAGTCGGAGCATCCCAGCTATTTGATGCATAGAGCAGGCCGGCCATCGCGCCAATCGCGGCGAGCCGCGCCCGGCTGACTGGTGTGCCGAGCGATAGAAGGCTGAGCCCAAGGGCCAGAATCGACGCAAGCAGCGGCAACGTCAGCACATGCGGGTGCAGATCGCCCAGAATGAACGAAAACGCTGGGAACTCGTTGATCGTCTCGCGGCTGTCTCCAGCCCGAAAGACGTTGTGGTCGACGATGATCCGGCTCGCCTGCCAACCAACGCCCTGCCACCAACCCGCATCGATGACCGATCGGCCATCGATAAGGAGGCGACGCGTTGTCTCGAGATTGCCAGCGATGAGCACGAGCAGTGGCCCGACGCCCGCAGCTAGCATGACTGCCACACGCGAACCCCGCGCAAGTCGCACGAGCTGTCCGGCGGCGGACATCGTCGCCGTTCCCACTGACGCGAAGAGCGTTGCTAGCGCGAGGTTGAACGCGGTCGCGGGTGGCACGGCAGAGAGCCGCACGAGCGTGGAGATCGTCTGATAGCCGAAGTAGTAATAGTTGATACCGTAACCCGCTAGCCACGGGTCAGGGGCTGGCGCTGTGGCTGATCGACTGATCGACGTTAGCAGCGCGATCTCCATGGGCTTCTCGGTGTAGGCAATATCCGGATTGAAGCCACGGAACCATGCGTAGCCGGCGAAGAGGACTACCCAGACGAGCTCCGCCACGACCAACTGTCGCAAGTCGAGACCTGGCCGGCCAACGCGCCACCATACTCCCCAATTGAGGATCGCGAAAATCCCCAGCGCCGCAACGACGATCGGCGTGGTGAACGGCAACCCGACCGTTGCCGCGGGCCACCAGACGACGGCGGTGATGACGACAATCGACAGCGGTCGGACGAGCCCCGTCCGAAGCGGTCCGAGCCCTGCGCCAAGCCACGTGATGAAGGGCAGAGCCGCGACCGCGACTACCGATAGCGCCCCATACCAACGAACGATAGTCGTGATGTCGCTCATCGAATGTGAACTGCGCCCGGCGCCGGGGCAAGGCGCGCGAACGGTGTGACTTCATACACTCGTGTATGTCCGGATTCGAACGCGACTGTCAGCCCGTTCCCAACCAGCGCGTTGAACGCGTCGAGGCCGGCTGCCGAGGCGTATGGCGCGGGATTGTCGGCGGAATTCCAGTAGCGTTCGACATCCCCAACGATGACGTACCGGACGTCATAGCGTCGTAGCATCTCCAGCTTGCTTGGCAGGGACGTGTCGTTGTAGACCGTGTGGACGTCGCTCATCCGTCGATCTATCCCGGCAGGGTAGCGCTGTTGTCGCTGGTGGCGATCCCAGCCGAGCACGGTCGGCAGCCCGGTTGCGCTCGAGATCCGCGAGCCATTGCCACGATAGGGACCGATCGATGCTTCCAGGATTACAGGGTTGCCACGCGCGTTTGCGTTGAGCCATTCGATCGCTTTCAGGTCGCCGTCGAACTCGATCGTATCGCCAGTTGCGTTCTGGATCGTGCCGCCGTTCATCCAGGCGTATCCGTCGAGCGTCAGGAATTGGGGCGACGACGGCATGTCTTGTGCCAATCGTGCTGTCGTCCCGAACGTGGGATACAGGAGGCCCGCCACGATAGCGACCGCGCCGACAACGCAGGCTGAGCGACGCACGGCAGCCGATCTCATCACGGTACGCGGATGTGGCACGAGCGTGATGTCCTTGTTGGCGGCAGAGCGATGGTCTATGTCGCCGGCCGGCAGCGTTCGAGAGCGCGACCAGAGATGCGCAAGAAGCAGGGCTGATCCGGCTCCGAGCAGAAGCCACGCCTGGTTGTAGAACTTGAAGACGGTGTTCATTCGCTGCCAGTCGCCACCGCTCAGATCGTCCGAAATAAAGACGAACTCGACACCGGCGATAGCCAGACACCCCAGCCCAACCAGGATCCAGGGCAGGGCCCGAGCAGGCCGTGTCTGGATGGCATACCAGGCGGCGACCAGAGCGAAAGAGAGGGCGATCACAGCCGCTGGTCGGTGGCTCGCAATAGCGCCGATCCCGATGGCAGCAACGACGGACACGATTGTGATGACCCGTCCGAGCCGCAGTGGCGCAGCGCCGGCCGATCCGGCGCTGATGATGCCGGCCGCGAGCCATAGCGCGACGAACGCGCTCAAAGGCACAGTTCCGCCGCGCACGACAGCAAACGCGAACGCGGCTGTTCCACCTGCCAGGCAGGCTATGCCCGCGACGAGCGCATCGCGCCAGCCCGTCCTTCGCCGCCCCAGAATGACTGCGTCGGCGACGACGACAACGAGCACGACGAGAAAGAAGATGCCCCAGACGACAAGAAACTCGCCCAACGGCGACCCCGTTGCCGTTCGGCTGATATCGCCAACGACGCTATAGAAGCCGCTGAAGAACGGTAGGAACATGATCCAGGCGGCGAATATCGCCGCGATGGCGCCCACGATGATCGTGATTCCGGGTCGGCCCCCGACTCGCGCGCCGGCCCAGATCCCGCCCGCGAGGATTGTCCCGGCACAGAGCGGGGCATCCCATGAGTTGGTGACCGCGGCTGTGCCGAGTGCGAGCGCGAGCAAGCTGAAGATCACGATGAGTGTTTGTCGATCCCGGGGCGGCGCGAGGACGAGACCTGAAACCAGCGTCAGGACGAGCATGATGACCGGCAGGTCGATCATGTGTGGATGCAGATCCGCCCAGATCGCCGTGAAATACGGGAACTCGTTGATCGTGAAATCGATGACGCGCGTGCTACGCCAGAAGTCGAATCCTGTTCGTGGCAACCCGCGCATAGAGATGATCTGTGCCAGCGCATCCAGGTTGCCGATGATACTGACCGCAACGACTGATGTGACTGCTGCGATGATCACCGTTGGGCGCGGCCGGCGCTGGCGCCATGAGCTTGTGATCGTCGTCGTGAGCCCGACGATCTGGAGTATCAGCAACGCTGGAATTGTCGCGACTGCGAGCTGGAAGCCAAGGCTGACTCCGAGACCGGTGAGCCTGGTAACCGTCGCAACAAGGTGCCAACCGTAGTAGTAGTAGTTGATGATGCCGCCGGAATACCAGGGATCGTACGGCGGAAACTCGGTCGATCGGGCGATCGCGCGGAGATAAGCCAATTCGAACGGCTTCTCGCCGCCAAACCACGTTTGCCAGAAATCGGGGTAGATGGCCCGCAACATGAGGAAGAATGCGAACCCTGTGCCCCAGATCCCGAGCGCCGCCAGCCAGACTCGGACAGACGGAAGCTCGATCGGCCTGCCGCTGCGCTTTCGGAGTACATACCAGCCCCAGGCACACGCCGCGACGGTGATCGTGATGATCGAGACCACCAATGTCCGGGCCGGCCACCAGTTGAGGCTCGCTCCGATCCAGACGAGCCAGCCAACCATAAGCAGCCCGATCATCCGCGCAGAGAACGCGCCCCGGTCGGGCGACGCTCGAAACGCGGTAGCCGCGATCGGCGCCACTGCCAGCCCCAGCAACTCGATTGCGAGCAACCAGACCACGATCGCAAACGGCGTGTTGCTTATCGCGACGGAGTTCCAGTTGGCATCGTTGCTGGTTGGTGTCTCACTCGCCGGAACGCCAAGCATCAGTGTTTTGTTCGGCGCGTTACGCATTGGATACCAGGGCTGCGAGGCGCCCCAGAGAAGCCGCTCGTGGATTTCCGCCGCCGAGAGGGAATCGACCTTCTTGTAGATCCGCACGTGCGGATGATCGTAGACGGTGAAGCTCTCGTCGGCAGGCCGGTCGTTGAGACGAAGCCCGAACAGCCCCGGCTCGACTTTCCCCTCATAGACAAGCTGAAATCCCAGCTCGCCAGCGGCCAGACGGCGATAATAGTCGATCTGAACCGCGTATCGCCACGGCTCGTTGTCGATAGAATCTGCCAGCCGATCACTCGATAGAATGACATAATCTACAGACGCCAGACCTTCAGCGATCTGCTGGATTTTGTCGTCGGGCGCGAGGTCGCCGTACATGTCAAACGGTATCTGGACGAAAGTGTTGGCCGGAGCTTCCGGGTAGGGGAGTGGCAACCCGTCATCCCACGTTTCGATCGACACGGTGGATCCGGGCGGAATGTTGGCGAACATCCAGTGTGATGCCGCGATGCGCGAGTTCTGGTGACTGTAGATCGAGACGAAGCCGAACGCCCAGATGGCAGTCCCTGCGAGCACGACGACTGCAGCGGTCGCGCGAAGCTTCCTGAGGCGCGCTGCCGTCGGCCGCGTCAGGAGAGCACCGACGAAGACCGCGAACACCGGGATTAACGGCAGCGAATACCGTAGGAATCGTGCCTCGGTCATCAGCAGCGTGGCGCCGTACGCTGCCATCCAGAAGAGGAGAACTCCCCACGCCACATCACGTCGCTGCCATGCATGGCGCGCGGCCCAGATCGTTGCAACGATGCTGGCGATGACCATCGCTGGTCCCAGCCCGTACAGGAACAGGTTGCGCGCCTCATACAAGCCGGGCGTCAACCCAACGAACTGACGGGTAAATGGCACGTCCCACCTGCCTCGCACGATCTCCGCTTGCGTGCTGATGTCGGTGAAGAACGGCCCGGAGCGCACGATCGCGTACGGCTCGAAGACGGTGAACAAAGCGACCGCGACAACGCCGGCCAGGGCGAGATACCCGATGACGAGGCGGCGATCGGTGGCGCGCATGACGGCTGCGAGTGCCATCAGGCCAAGCGGGAGTAACAGCGCTGCGACGCTGGCCTTGGTCGCAAAGGCGCACCCGACCGGTATGCCGAGAGCAGCCGCGCGACCGAACGACGGTCTGTCGGCGAAGCGGATCGCGAAGTAGAGCGTCGCAGTGACGAAAAATGTCAACCAGATGTCGACCGTAAAGAAATGGCTCAACTGGATCGGCAGTACTGCCGTCGCGTACAGCAGCGCCGCGACGAGCGCCGCGCTACGACCCGACATCCGGCGCGCCAGCAGATAGACGATCAGTAACGTCCCGAGATCGATCATCACGTTCAACGGCCGGCCGACGCGGTAGATATTGCTGTAGTCCCGGTAGTTCCGGTCGGAGACGTGATTCACTGCCCAACTGACGACGCTCTGAACGTAGAGCGGGAGAGTTCCATACGCGAAGGAGAGCGGCTTTCCGTCCGGGCCGTCGCGGCGCGGATTGATCGGGCTGTGGGCCGGGTCAAAAAGAGACCCGATGTTCGAGAGCGACGGGAAGTCAATGCGTTCCGACGAGACGATGGCGATGAATCGCTCGTCCGGATGGAGATAGGTGCCCTGATCCCAGTTCATGCCGTACACACGCAAGAACCCGGCAAGCAGGAAGATAGCGATCAGAGCGACCGCGTGTGGTGTCGGCGTCAGTCGTCGAATACTCACAACAGCGAATCTTACTGATGGTGATCACTGGCTCACAATTGACCGCGCGATCTGCGGCTTTCTATACTCGCAGAAGATTCGTCCTGCCGCATCGCTTTCCAACAGTAAGCATGCGGTCGGTGGGACCGTCACGGCGTTCAGATTCGAGGGTCGGCGGCATGGTCAGCAAGCTTCGAATTGTGTTTCTCGGCTCACCCGAAATTGCTATCCCTTCGCTGCAAGCGCTCGCGCGGCACCCGGAGATAGATGTCCGTCTCGTCGTCACACAGCCCGACCGGCCGGCCGGCCGGGGCCGACGGTTGACTCCGCCACCGGTGCGCCTCGCGGCGGACGCGCTCGGTATCGATGTC
>CALMXF010000149.1 GCA_937870985.1 uncultured Chloroflexota bacterium | reverse complement strand
ATGGGTAATGTGGTGCAGGGCGAGTTCAGCGCGCGGATTGACGAGCTGTTTGCGGAGTGGGACCGCGCCGATAGCCCCGGCGCAGCGATCGCCGTGCTGCTGGGCGGTGAGGTGATCCATCAGCGCGGCTACGGCATGGCGAACCTCGACCACGGGATCCAGATCGCGCCGGACTCGGTCTTTCACGTCGCGTCGGTGTCGAAGCAATTCACCGCGTTCGCGGTCGGCCTGCTCGCCGACGAAGGTAAGCTCTCGCTCGACGACGCGGTTCGCCAATACGTGCCCGAGCTGCCCGACGCGCTCCCGCCGTTCACCATCCGCCAATGCATCCATCACACCAGCGGGCTTCGCGACCAGTATGGATTGTTCCGTCTGGCCGGCTGGCGCGACGATGATACGCAGACCTTCGCCGACGTCCTCGACTTCGCCTACCGGCACGAGCGGCTGAACTTCCCCCCGGGCGACGAGAACCGCTACTGCAATACGAGCTATACGCTGCTGGCGCTCGTGGTCGAACGAGTGAGTGGCCAGTCGTTCCGCTCGTTCGCCCAGGAACGACTGCTCGACCCGGCCGGCATGGCCAGCAGCCACATTCACGACGACCACAGCGCCATCGTCGCCCGTCGCACGAGCGCCTACGCAAAGCGCCCAGGTGAGGACGGCGGAGTCAAGGTCGCTAACTCGACGGTCAGCGCCGTTGGGGCGATCTGTCTGTTCACGACCGTCGAGGATCTGTCCCACTGGGTGCGCAACTACCAGACGCGCGAGGTTGCCGGCCCGATCATGGATCTGGCGATGACGAGCGGCGCGCTGAACAGCGGCGCGCCGACACACTATGGCTTCGGTCTCAGTGTCGGCGCTTATCGTGGTCAGCGGATGATCGGGCATAGTGGGAGCGACTCCGGCTACCGCGCGCAGGTGACATGGTTCCCCGAATCCGATCTCGGCGTTGTGATCCTCTGCAACCTTGGCTCGATGAAGCCGGGCCTGCTGGCGTTGAAGGTCGCTGATATCGTCATCGCCGACCGGCTGGGAGCGGATGATGTCGCCGATGCTCCTGTTGTCGATCTGGCCGAGGACGAGCTGGCTGCGCTGACCGGTGTCTACCACGCGTCGCCGTCCCGGCAGGTGCGCGAGGTGACGCTGCGCGATGGGCTGTTGCGGATGCCATCCTTGTTCGGTGACGATCTCACGCTGACTCCAATCGGTCACCGCCGCTTCCGCGCCGACGAGCCGCCCTTCGAGGTGCGATTCGACGGCCCTGACGACGCGCTGGAGCTGCATGAGATCGATCGCCATGGTGACATGCGCGTCTCCTCGCGCCTGGCGCCGTTCGATCCGGACATCGAGAATCTCGCCGCAGCTGTCGGTAGCTACTCCTGCCCCGAGATCGGCGCGATCTACCGGATGAGCCTGAAAGATGGTGTGCTTTCGTTCGGCGAAGGAAAGAACGGTCTGCGCCCGCTGCGGCCGCTCGCGCCAGATTTCTTCGCGATCGACGGCTATGGGGGCAACACACTCGCGGTGACCCGCGATGGCTACGGCAATGTCGCTGGCCTGCAGCTCTTCAACGAGCGCATCCGCTACTTGCGCTTCGCTCGACTGTAGCACCGTCGGCACTGGCGATATCGAAGGCTTCTGCGACCCGGCCGGCCATGCCCTGTGAGTTGCGCAACAGTGAGTCATGCGACCAGCGGACGTGTCCGGAACGTATACTCCCTATAGAAAGCGCCGAATATCCGGCGCGGCTCGGTCCTGTCCGGGTCATGAGACTCACGTCTGACCTTGTTGCGTCGCGCCGGCCGTGGTGTTTGCCAGTGGCTGGCGATCCGACAGCAACGCGGGATTCGGGCACATCATCAGGTGTCGTGCGGGCCTGATGGCAAGCGGTTGTGCCGCGCGGATGAGGGTATCTGGAGGAGTGAGACATTGAAGGACGATCGAATCGACGACTTGTATAGCGGCATCGTGGCCGGCCGCCTGAATCGCCGTGACGTGCTGAAGCGCGGCGCTGCCCTCGGGCTGAGCGCGCCGATTATCGCCGGCCTGCTGGCGGCCTGCGGCGGCTCGGAATCCACTCCGACGAGCGCGCCACAAGCGACG
>CALMXF010000148.1 GCA_937870985.1 uncultured Chloroflexota bacterium | reverse complement strand
CGCGGCGCGTTGATCAGCGCCTGCGCGAGCCCCAGGCGCTGGCGCATCCCGCGAGAGTAGCCGCCGACTGCAGTGGTGACGCCGGTCAGCCCGGCCAGATCGAGCAGCGCCGCGATGCGCGTTTCGAGCGTCTGCCCGCGCAAGCCGAATAGCTCGCCGCTGAAGCGCAGCAGCTCGACGCCGGTCATCCAGCCGTAGAAGCCCGGCACGTCTGGCAGGTAGCCGATCGATGCCCGGACGGCATCTGGGGCAGCTGTCACGTCGTGACCGAAAATGCGAGCCATCCCGGATGTCGGCCGGGAAAGCCCAGCGAGGATATTCAGCGCGGTGCTCTTGCCGGCCCCATTTGGTCCGAGAAAGCCGAAGACCGAGCCGGCCGGCACGTCGAGATCGACGCCGTCGAGCGCGCGAGTGGCGCCGAACACCTTCGTCAATCCGCGGATCTCGATCGCGGTGGCTGCTGTCACCGACGTTTGTCCGGCCCGTAGAGCAGATCCGCGGCGGCGCGAGCGCGGTCGGAAGCGTTGTCGCCGGGCTCGTGCTCCGGCTCGGCGGCGGGAGTGGTCGAGCGGCCGATGGCGAGATAGACGATCGCGCCGACAAGATTGGCGAACAGGATGACGATCAGCCAGACCCAACGCTTGCCGCCTGTCACCTGACGCCGCCGGGCGAGATCGACCAGCGCGTAGATCTGGACGGCCAACTGGATAGCAGCCAGCGCCAGGATGGCGATCAGGGCTGCTGTTGGAATATTGAGCATGATACTCCCCATCCTTCGCGTTCTTTCGGCGCACAGCGGATGGCGCACGTAGTCCTTCGCGTCACCCGCCGACCATGATAATGCGCGGTGACAGATCGGCGTCAATCCGGCGAACCGTGAAGTCGGCGATCGAGCGCCACGGCCGGCAGTTTGCCTGGAAACGCAGAGTCGCCCGCCAACACGGCGGGCGACTCTGTGGGGATGAGGTGGGGTTCACACGACGGTGGGGTGAGACCGTCGCCGGATGATTATACGACATAACATCAGTATCGTATATCGAGCTATCACCCCGGAGTCGACAAATCGGAGTGGGCTGTTGCCGCGCGGCGCCATCGGTCGCCTACACTGAGATCGTGGGTATATGCGCCGAGGAGGAGATGCCGATGCAGCCCGACCCGGTTGATCTGCGCGCCGTCGTCGAAGGTGACGGGCCGTGGCTGCTGCTGTTGCACGGCTTCAGCCACGATCATCGCTACTGGCGGTGGCAGCGCGGGCCGCTTGCGTCCTCGTGCCGGCTCGTCCTGGCCGACCTGCGTGGGCACGGCGGATCGCCCTCTCCGATCGATATTGCCTACGGCCCCGTCGAGCACCTGGTCGATGTCATCCGGCTGCTCGATCGACTCGGCGTCGCCAGCGCTCATATCCTCGGCACCCACACCGGCGCTGGCGTCGGGCTGTTGCTGGCGCTGGAGCATCCCGACCGGGTGGCGTCGCTCATCCTCGAGGGCGCCGTGATCCCCGGAATGCCGCTGGCGCCAAACGATGCCGCGTTGATCCGCATGCGCGAGATCGCGCGGGATCGGGGAGTTGTCGCGGCGCGGGCCAGCTGGTTCGAGCAGCCGTTTTTCGACGGTGTTCGTCGCGAGGCGAACGCCGCTGAATTGCGGGAGATCATGGACGAGTTCTCGGGAGCCCCCTGGCGCGCGGGCGCCGGCCAGTCCCCGGTCCCGCCAGTCGTCGAACGTCTCGGCAGCTTGCGCCAGCCGGTGTCGCTGATCAATGGCGCGGATGACCTGCCGGAGTTTCTCGATACTGCCCGGCAGCTGGAGCGCGAGCTGCCCCACGCCCGCCGCTACCTCATCCCCGGGGCCGGCGCGTTCCCCGCATGGGAACGACCGGACGCCGTCACACCACTCCTTCTGCGGATCCTCGAGGAGCACGACTGACATCCCGCGTGTCGTATCCTCGTTCTGCGGCGCGCGATGTGGGCGCTGCCGCGGAGCCTCACGGAAGAGAGCGTGTTCTTGGCAACTCAGCCGCTTCCCCGATGGGACATGACGGTCGTCTATCCGAGCCTCGACTCGGCGGAGTATCGCGCGGGCTTTCAGTCTGCCATCGACGCGATCGCCGGGCTGGCGGCGCTGTTCGACGCGCACGATGTCGGCCGGCACGAGCATCTCGCGACCGATGGCGCTGCCGTCGTGTCGTTCGACGAGGTGGTCTCACGGCTCAACGCTGTCTTGCGGGAGGTCGGGACGCTCGGCGCATATCTCGCCAGCTTCGTGACGACCGACTCGCGTGACACTGCCGCGCAGGCCGCCTACTCCCAGCTCGAGCAGCACTTGGCGCGACTGTCCCAACTGGAAACACGCTTCACCGCCTGGGTCGGGTCGCTGGATATCGATTCGCTGCTGGCGATGTCAGATGTGGCCAGGTCGCACGAGTTCGCGCTGCGCCATGCCGCCGAGGCTGCGAGCCGGCAGATGTCGCCGGCCGAAGAGGCCCTTGCCGCCGAGCTGAATCTCTCCGGCGGGTCAGCCTGGGGAAAGCTCCAGGGTAACGTGTCGTCGCAGCTTCTCGTCGAAATCGAGCGCGATGGCGACGTTGCCGAACTGCCGATGAGCGCAGT
This sequence comes from uncultured Chloroflexota bacterium, assembly GCA_937870985.1. Classification (GTDB taxonomy): domain Bacteria; phylum Chloroflexota; class Chloroflexia; order Thermomicrobiales; family CFX8; genus JAMLIA01. The sequence goes on along the minus strand of CALMXF010000148.1, from coordinate 5,740 downwards.
CCGCAACCTGGCCTACGAGTCCGATCGAGAGATACGTCGCCGTGGCTATGAGGCGGAGCTAATTGCCTGGAAGCGCGTCGAGATGCCGATCGCCGCCGCGTTGAACTCGATCAAAGGGGAGTTCGTCACGCTCGCTGGCCGGCGCGGCTGGGACTCCCCGCTGGATGTCGCGCTCTTCGACAGCCACATTGACCGCGCGACGCTCGACGCGATGCTGGCGGCCGCCCACGAGGCGTTCCCCGACTTCCGCCGCTATCTCCGTGCGAAGGCGCGTCTGCTCGGGCTGGAGCGGCTGGCCTGGTATGACCTGTTCGCTCCCGTCGGCGCGAGCAGCCGTGACTGGCAGTGGGACGAGGCGACCGCGTTCGTCGTGGAGCAGTTCAACGGCTACGCTCCGCGAATGGGCGCTCTGGCCGCGAGGGCATTCGCCGAGCGTTGGGTGGATGCCGAGTCGCGCCCAGGCAAGCGCGACGGGGCGTTCTGTATGCCGCTGCGGGCCGATGAGTCGCGTGTCCTGGCGAACTTCAAGCCCGCCTTCGCCGGGATGAGCACGCTTGCCCACGAGCTGGGTCATGCGTACCACAACCTCAACCTGGCCGGCCGCACTCCACTCCAGCGCCAGACTCCGATGACGCTGGCCGAGACGGCGAGCATCTTCTGCGAGACGATCATCCGCGACGCAGTGCTGGCCGCATCGGACCCGGGGGAGCAGCTCGCGATCCTCGAGGCGTCGTTGCAAGGCAGCACCCAGGTCGTGGTGGATATCACCAGCCGATTTCTGTTTGAGCAGGCCGTATTCGATGGCCGGCGCGAACGCGAGCTATCGGTCGACGAGTTGAACGAGGCGATGCTCTCCTCCCAACGTGAGACCTATGGCGACGGGCTGGACACCGATCTGCTGCACCCGTACATGTGGGCGGTCAAATCGCATTACTACAGCAGCGATCGAGCGTTCTACAACTACCCCTACATGTTCGGGCTGCTGTTTGGCCTTGGCCTCTACGCCCGCTACCGGCAGGAGCCGGAGGGCTTCCGGGAACGCTACGACGATCTGCTCGCCTCGACCGGCCTCGCCGAGGCCGCCGCGCTGGCTGCCCGCTTCGGCATCGACATCCGCTCGATCGACTTCTGGCGCTCCAGCCTCGATATCATCCGCGCCGATATCGACCGCTTCGTCGAGCTTGCGGGGGATGAAGGATAAGGCGCAGGAGATGACCAATCTCCGTGCCGTCGCCTACGTGGCGCTGCTGACGCCATCGCCGTTGGATCGCTATCAGTCACACCCGGCCCGCCGGATGGAGCGCGACGGCATGGTTTTTGTCGCCAGCGACGAGCCGGGGCCAGACGGCAACGTTGTCATTGTGACCGGGCCGGCGACATCGCGGCGGCTATTGTCGTTGGCGGCTGCCTATTACGATGGCGCGGTGTACGGCGTCATGCTCGATGTCGAGCGCGCCGTGCTACTGGACGATGCGCTGCGGGCCGGCGGCTGGATCGTCGACGAGGAGGAGCCGGCACTCGTTCTCGCGCCGATCCCGCCAAGCCCATTGCCGCCGCCGGAACTGGCGATCCGGCGCGTCGCGACGCAGCGCGGCCTGGATGATTTCTTTGCGATCACGCGCACCCCGCGCCGCTATATTCCGTCGCTTGCTGCGGCCCTCGACCCGGATGTCGCCCTCTTCGTCGGATACGTCGACGGCGCTCCAGTTGCGGCGGCGCGTGTGTCGTGTCTCGGCGCGGTCGGCGAGGTGATGGGCGTCGTCACCGACGACGCGTTCCGCCGCCGCGGGATCGGCACAGCGATGACCTGGGCGGCGATCGACGCGGCCAGGCAGCGCGGCTGCATCGCGATCACGCTCACCGCCACCGAAATGGGGCTCCCCGTCTACCTGCGGATGGGGTTCGTCTACGCTTGCACGCTGCGGACCTGGGCGGCGCCAACCAGATTTCCGACCTGTTAACGATGTCGGATGCTCCGTATTATCGTGACGGCAGATCGGATAGAGGACGATTGTTACGGAGTTAGCGTCGCGTGGGATGCCGCGCTCGTACATGTCGGTGAGGCGTCAGACGACAGGTGGCGTCGTTATCTTTCAGACACCGTCCGCTGTGGTGGCACCGATTCACCGTCGTCAGGTGCTCGCTCGTCAAAGAGTGTCAGGTATGGAGCATAGCGGAAGACACGCTTACGCGGTCCAGGGGTGATCTGATGGAGCAGTCCGAGCGTCACGAACTGATCGATCAGTTTGTTCGCTGTTGCGAACGAGACCTTCATATGCTCCTTTGCGTAGCCGACGTTGATGATCGGCTTTTCGAACAGAAGATCGAGTAGCTTCACTGCGTTGCTCCCGAGATGTTGTTCCTGGAGCAATGAACGGTGCTGCTCTCGAATCGACACGATTGCGCGGACCGTTTGTGTGGCTTCCTCGGCCGTCTCGGCGACGCCACGAAGAAAGAACGCTAGCCATCCTTCCCAATTTCCTGAGTCACGGATTGCCATCAATCTGTCGTAATACTCAGTGCGGTGGCGCTTCAGAAAGTAGCTCAGATACAACAGCGGCCGATGCAGCACTTCGCGTTGGCATAACAGGAACGTGATGAGCAGTCGTCCGACCCGTCCGTTGCCATCGAGAAATGGGTGTATTGTCTCGAACTGCGCATGCGCCAGTCCACAGACGAGCAGAATCGGCAAGTCGTGATCGGCATGTAGGAATCGCTCGAAGTCCCCGAGCACGACGTTTAACTCAGAGACCGGCGGCGGGACGAAGGCAGCTCGGCTGAGGGGCGAATCGGCAGCGCCAATCCAGTTCTGGGTCGTGCGAAACTCACCAGGAGTGCGATCCTGGCCTCGCACTCCGTGAAGCAGTTCGGCGTGAATCTCGCGGATCAGCCGGAGCGATAGAGGAAACGTCTCGAGACGCTGGAGACCGTAGTTCATGGCGCGGATATAATTGACGACCTCCTCCACATCAGTCGGCAGGTCGCGCACGGTCGCGCCTAGTTGAAACTCCAGAACATCGTCGAGAGTGCTCTGGGTTCCCTCAATTTGCGAACTGAAGACTGCCTCGCGATTGACGTACATCGCGACAAACAGGTTGGGGTTCGGCAGTGTTTGCGCTATCCCGTCGAGTCGCCCGAGAGCCTGGTCCGCGCGCGAGAGCAAACGAAGCATCGCGGCATCGACCGTCACCGGCGGGTCGGGCGGTAGGCGAGCCGGTATGAACGCCCGGTATCCCTGCGGCTGTCTCACATATTTACCCGCGCGCGTAATAAGCGTCACGGAACCAGCTCCTTATAACGGCCGACAATAATAAGCGGCTCGGTAAACCGATTCTATTATAGGAAATGGGTGGCTACTATAATACGGATGCCACTCTGGCGCCTGTGTTGAAGTTCGCGATAACAACACATGGTCGTGCGGTCGCCCATCTTTCCAGCCAGCTTCATCTTCTACTGCGTGCGGCAGCGTTCGGGATGCTGATCGGGCGGACCAATCAGGGCCGCTCCGCGGTGTCGCCACCGACGGGCTTGCCATCGCGGACGAGCTTGGCGGGGCGGGGAATGAGCCGTTTCCAGATCTGCGCGACGATGATCAGAATGGCCGCCAGCTGGAGCACGGACGAGAGCGCCAGCGCGAGATGCTGTGCGGTGCTGTCGTATCCGGCGCGGCCGAGTGGCTCGGCGATGACGCGGACGCCCAGCCCCAGGTTGAGCAGCGCGATGCCGGCCGTCGCGATCCGCTCGTTGTAGCCGTAGGGCAGCGAGGTGTTGCGCTTGCGCGGCAGCAGCCAGTAGGCGACGCCGATGGCGAACTGCAGGAACCAGCCGACGAAGAGCATGTGACCGTGGGTCGGCGCGAACCACAGCCGCCAGCTGCCGGGGACGAGACTATCCGACAGCATCAGCGCGCCGAGCGTGACGCCAGCGACGAGCCATATCAATGCGGCGCGGGTGTAGAGGATGCTGACTCGGTCCACAGGCTAGCGGGCCGGACGAGCCGAGGGCTTGAGCGTCATCGCGGACACTGTCCCACGCACCTTCTTGCGGAAGGTTGCGGCAAGGATTGTCGCGCAGAGCATCAGCGAGGCCATTGTGGTCAACCCGCCGATCATGATGACGATGCTTCCACCATCGCCGCCACGCTGGCGCCACCACCAGCCGAGCGCGAGGATGACGACCCCGGCGATCTGGATGATGATCTGGGCGATGGCGAGGCGCGGCCAGCGCAGCGCCTGCCCCATGAAGCGTGGGAGCAGGTAGTAGCCAACTCCGGCAACCAGCAGGCCGGAGAACCCGAAGAGGTTGATTGAGCCGTGGGCGATTCGTAGACGGTAGCCAGCTGTGGGATCGATTGCGAACCAGCCGCCGAGCAGCACGCCAGTGGACAGCGCCGTGCAGGCGGCCAGCGTCCCGATTCTCGAGACGAGCGGCAGCCCGACCAGCATCGGCGCGACGTTGGCGACGAACAGCAGCAGCATCACTGCCTGCGCTACCCCCGCGACGGCGAACAGCGTTCGATTGTCGATCGCCAGCGCGACGATCATCAGCGGCAACGCCACCGTCGTGATGCGAAGGTGCAGGGTGATCATCCGCGGCGAGCGCCAGGGCCGGCCGGTCCAGCGCGAGAGGGTGTGGTAGCAGACCCCTGATGCCATGTTCAGGAACCAGCCCAGCAGCATCGAGTGCGCCCAGACGAGCTCCCAACGGCCGTGGCCGGGCGTCCAGAAGCGCAGCATCAGGCCGATTGCCAGGCCGACGATCAGGTACATCCCTGCCTGGCGGGTGAAGCCGACCCCGACCTTGTCGGCAAGCGCCTGCTCGGGGTGTGGGAGCGGCGGGCCGACGTTCGTGACGGGCTCGGAGCGGAACAGCCGCATGATCGAAATCATGAAGCACAGTCCGCCACCGAGCGCCAGCACCGTGCCGGCTGTCTCCAGCCAGCCGAGCGGCACGGCTCGCCCCAGAAACGTTATCCAGCCACCGGCGATGGCTAACACCAGCGCGGCAGCCATCATTCGCGGCTGCTGCCAGGCGCGGCGACTGAAGACCGGAACGATCCGGACATTGATCGCCAGGATCATCGGTGTGATCGCGCCGAGGACGACAAGCGCGACAATCGCGCTCCAGAGCGCCATATGCCCCGGCACGAACGCGGCACAGCCGGCCGCGACCGTGAACGCGAGGACCGCCGAGAGAGCGCCGATTGGGACGAGCCGTGGAAACATCGGTCAGGCGGTCGGGATGCTCATGTCGAGCGTATCGAAGACCTTCGTGAAGATCTCTTCTGCGTCGAGCCCATGCAGCCGAGCCGCTTCGGCAATCGGGTGCTCGCCGCCGCAGCACAGGTCGAACCCATACTCGGCCAGCGGCTCCATCAACTGTGGGTGACGCTCAACGAGAACACGGATCTTCTCGGTCCGGATCTCCTCGATCGTTGCGACATCAGGTCGAACGGTTGCCATATCTCGTTCCTCCATTCAGGAATCAGTTCAACACAACGGCCCTAATCCTTCCCTGTCGGGCCGCTGGTGGCTGTGAGAATTATCACACTTTCGATACCAAAAGGTGGGGAAACGTCGATTCGCTCCGTATGTCATTCGTCATCCGGGATTCCCTCTCGGAGCGATCGCTTCAGGCCCGCGCCGCGCCGCTGACCGGGTTTGAGCTTGCGCGCGCCGGGATTGCCGCCCTGGCGGCGACCGCCGACCGATGACTGGCGCGCCGAGCGGGGGCGTTGGCC
>CALMXF010000147.1 GCA_937870985.1 uncultured Chloroflexota bacterium | reverse complement strand
GGCTCGGCCGGCGCAGTGGCGAGGATCTCCGCGGCCGGCGCGACCTCGCGGCATTCGGATGTCTCAACAACGATCTTGCGGATGACCAGCTGCCCGTCGGCAATGTCGACGTGGCGGCGAACGGCCGTCCTGGTCATGGTTGCCTCCTTGTCCATGTGCATCGGCACAGTGTCGGTACGCGTTTCCGAGACCGAGCCTGGACACAAAACACCCCCGGCATGCCGGGGGCGGAAGCAGATCACCAGACAGCAGAGGCGCCTGGGACGAAGCCTATCCGGTTCCCCCGAACTGCCGGCAGCGTTGGGCCGGCTCGGTTGTGGTACGGGACGAACTACCGTCCAACCAGTGACACCTCCACGAGGGTCGAATCACGCGGCTCACTCGAGCCACGCTGCTGTCCCTTTGGGGAATCCAGGGCATCCCGGCACTGCCGAACTACCCCCAGCGCTCTCCATGATACGGCGACACAACCCAACTCGCAACCCCATTCCTGTCCCGCATCCCTCATCTCCCGAACCGATACTGCATCCACAGAGCGCCACTGATCCGGGCCGCGTCGGCATGGATGCCGTTGCGGCGCGCCCAGGAGCAGAGATTGGCGACATCGCGGGCCAACAGTGTCTCGGCATTGCGATTGAGGTTCGGGTCGACGGCCTGCGGCAGGTCGATGATCGTTGCCCGACCCTGCCAATAGAGGATGTTGTACGGCGAGAGATCGCCGTGCACGCGGTCGCGGGAGAGAAACAGGGCAACGTTGTCGAGCAGGCGCGCGAAGACTGCCTCGGCCGTAGCCCGGTCGAGCCGGACGTGCTGAAGCAGCGGGGCCGGCCCTTCTTCGTCGCCGATGTACTCCATCAGAATTGCCTGCTCATTCCGGATGATCGGCCGCGGCACGTCGGCCCCGGCAGCGGAAAGCAGGTGGAGTGTGGAGAACTCGTGAGCTATCCATGAGCCGAACTGCGCCGCGCGGCCGGCCCGCGACTTCTGCTCGAACGCCCTTCGGATGCGCCTGTCATCGGACCAGCGTCCCTCCTGATAGACGGCGTCGTTCTTGAAGCCACGTTCGACAATCGGCCGATAGACCTTGGCCACGACCAGATCATGCCCGCTCGCCGGGCCACCCCGGCAGACCCAGGCGGTCGCCTCCTTGCCGCTCTTCAGCTCTCGGAGCACCTCGCTGATGAACTGCTCATCCAGGAACGACGCAAGCTCGGGGGCGCGGTTTTCCCCGACCGGATTGGATGTCTCGATCGACACGGTTGGTTCCTCCAGATGAATCACCGGTAAACAGGTTCGGGTCGCCATTGGTGATAGGCATCTGACACCTCCTTCAAACGAGCTGCGAAAGCTCGGCTACATACGTGTGATCACCTCGGATGACATCCGGCAGCCCCGCCCACCCTCTGTCATCCTGAATAGTCGACCGCAGTGGTTCTGTCAGCCGCGGCGCCCACCCCTGATACTTGTCATTCCGAGCCGCAGCGAGGAATCTCTCCCACGCTGGCGCCAGTCGAACGCAGGAGAGATCCTTCGCGTGCGCGCTCAGGATGACAGGAGGCAGGGCCGGCTGCCGTATCGCATGCCAGGCCGATTCACACACTGAGCGCGACATAACGCTGCCTGCTTCAAAGGGCTTGGCGCGTGCAACTGAGCGCGGCCAGCCGCGCACGCGCGACGGCACTACGCCCGGTCGAGCGGGCGAGGTGGGAGATCGGTTACGGGCTCAGGGCGCGGTTACCGACCCGTCGGCAGAGGGGTGAAGCGCTGAATTGTGGTGGCAGTGGCGCGGCGCGCGCCGGTTGGCTTGCTCATCTGTCGCCTCCATCTCCACCATCATCCACCGCGGCACGAGATGCCGCGCGCTTCGACGGGACTTGCGCAGGATAGCGGCCGACGCGGAGGTTGTCAATCCACGCTTGCCGGCCATCGGATCGCCCGACTATCCTGCAGGCAGGCACGAGTGGAGAAGGGTGGGAGCCGATGAGCCTGCTGGTGTTTCATGAGGCGCGGGTGTTTGACGGCGAGCAGATGCTGGCGGGACCGCGCAGCGTTGTCGTCCGCGACGGGCGGATCGAGCGCGTAGTCGAGCCGGGTGAGTTGCCCGAAGGACTGCTTGCCGAGGCGCGCGCGAGCGGCAGCCTGATCCAGCAGCCGGGCGCGACACTGCTGCCGGGACTGATCGACCTCCACCTCCACCTGATCTGGGACGGCAGCGACGACCCCGTCCGCTCGCTGGCGCTGGAGACGTCCGAGCAGACGTTGCTGAAGGGGGTTGGCTTCGCCGCCACGACGCTGCGGGCCGGCATCACGACCGTCCGCGATCTCGGATCGGTCCACGATCAGGCGATCCGGCTGGCCGAGGCGGTCGAGCGCGGCTGGATTCCCGGCCCGCGG
>CALMXF010000146.1 GCA_937870985.1 uncultured Chloroflexota bacterium | reverse complement strand
TCGCAGCCGGAGGCGCGGGATTGCGTCGGTTGTTCATGATTTTACTCCAGATAATTATCGTTCCTTCGACCTCAACAAGTCGAAGGAACCGCGATGTCATCAAGATCATTTGCTTCGTTTGGGCCTGTGCCGTGCAGGACCGAAGACCCGCCCACTCACGACGCCCTACTCGCCGCATTCCTCTCCTCTCTCTCGGTCGAAGGGACGGCATGTTCGGTCCTGTACAGTGCGGGGGTTCGGCACTTTCTGCATTGGCTGGATCAGCGCGGGATCGCCCTTGGCTCGCTCGACGACGGCATTGTGCAGCGTTTCGAGAAGCATCGGTGCCACTGCCCTGGTTATTCGGCGCACGAGAAGGTCTACAAGGCAGACATTGCGGCGCGGGTCAGACGCTTTGTCCGGTTTCTGGAGGATCGCGGATATGTCGATGTTACCGACGACATTGATGATTTCGGCGGGCATCTGGCCGCCTATTCGGCAACGATCACCAAGCAGCAGTTCGCCAAAGGGGTAGCCCAAGCCTACCGATCTGAGGCCGAACATTTCTCAGCATGGTTGCGACTGTCACGCCTAGCATGTGGCGATGTCGATCCCGCGCTGATCGAACGGTACGCCCACCATGATTGCCGCTGCCCGGTCTATCGCAAGCGTGGCAAGCTGGTCAGATCAGGGACGAAGCGGCGACGGCGTTGCGCACGACGTTTCGTCGAGTTCCTCCGGGGCAGAGGCGTTCTGGCAAGCGTAGAACCGGTGGCGGACACGGATCCGTACATGTCGGCCTACCTGGGTTGGCTAAAGCAGCACCGGGGCGCGACCGACGAGACGATCCGCCGATACCGGGCCGATATCGCGCGGCTGACGCCGATGTTGGGGGAGCCAACACAATGGGATGCCGCCAGCTTACGGCGCGCGTTTGAACGACGGAGCAAGGAGACGCCGGGATCCATCTCGCTGATCGTCACGATCATGAGGAGCTATATTCGTTTTCTGATCGGGCAAGGTGAGTGCCGGCCGGCGCTGTTGCACGCGATTCCGTCTGTGCAGCGGTACCGACTCTCGACATTGCCGCGCTACGTCGATGCGGTCACGGTCGAGAAGATCATTGAGGCATGCGGTACTCGCCGTCCGGTGGAAGTACGCGACAAGGCCATCATTCTTCTACTGGCTCGGCTCGGGCTGCGAGCTGGCGATATCCGCGATATGCGGCTGAACGATATCGATTGGCGGGCTGGGTACATTCAGGTCAAGGGCAAGACCCGGCGACCGGATCGGCTGCCACTGCCCCAGGATGTCGGTGACGCCATCCTTGCATACTTGGCATCGGCCCGTCCCAAGGTCGATGAGGAACACCTGTTCGTCCGCGTCCAGGCCCCTTTCAGGCCGTTCAGTTCGTCGGCCGAGATCGCCGGCATCGTCTCGCGCGTGCTCGAGCGCAGTTCGATCGAAGGACTGCCAACCGGGTCACACATATTCCGGCATTCGCTTGCCACCAACATGTTGCGTGCGGGCGCGGGTCTGGAGTCCGTCGGGACCATCCTGCGCCACAGCTCGCCCGAGACCACCGCCATTTACGCCAAGGTCGATCTGCCGATGCTCATGAAGATCGCGCAGCCTTGGCCGGGAGACCAGTCATGCTGAGCACGCACATTTCTCGCTACGTGGCGCTTCATCGTCACCTTGGGCGCAAGTTTGACGAACAGGAGCGCCAGCTTCGGAAGTACCGCGATTATGCAGCCGGTTTTGGCGATCAACACACCCGGATCGACCGCATTTACGATTGGTGCCATACTTCGAGCTCGCAATACGTGGCCCGGCGCCGGTTCGATACCGTCCGCAACTTCAGCCTGTTTGCTCTGGCGGAGGATTCTGCACACGAGGTTCCACCTGCAGGTGTCTTTGGACGTGGCAAGCGGCCCCGTCCGACGCCGCACATCATCGAACCGGAGGATATCCAGGCGATTATGGCGGCGGCGCTCGATCTTCCCCCCAAGGGGATGATCAGCTCCCACACCTATCATTATCTGTTCGGCCTGCTCGCGGCGACAGGCCTCAGGATTTCAGAGGCTCTGTCGCTACAATGCAGCGATCTGGTCGACGATGGCCTGATCATTCGCAACGGCAAGTTTGGCAAGCAGCGCCTGGTGGCATTGCAACCATCGACCCGTCAGGCCCTCCAAGCCTATCTGGCCATTCGGGCTAAGCTGGGCGCCAGAGGCTGCGATCTGTTTGTTTCGATCCGCGGGCGGGCGCCGCACAAGGTGCGAGCACACATCGTTTTCGTCAGGCTGGCTCGACAGCTCGGATTGCGAGGACCAACCGGCACAGCAGGCATGCGGCTTCACGATCTGCGACATACCTTCGCCGTGCGATCGCTCGAGTCCTGCCCGCCGGACAGGGAGGCGGTTGCGCATCATATGGCCGGGCTCAGCGTTTATCTGGGGCACGCCTCGGTGGCGAACACCTACTGGTATCTCGAAGCCACCCCGGTGCTGCTGCGCGACATCGCTGCCGTGAGCGAGCAACTCTACCTGGGAGAAGCGGCATGACGGCGCTCGCTCCCCATCTCTCGGCCTTTCTGCGCGAGCATCTACCGCGGGAACGCGCCGTGAGCCCGCACACGGTGAAGACATATACCAACTGCTTCGTCCTGCTGGTACGGTTTGCTGCCGATCGGTTGAAGCGGCGTCCCACCGACCTCGCCGTCGAGGATTTCGGCACCGATTTGATCTTGGCCTTTCTCGACCATGTCGAAGTTGGGCGCGGCAGCTGCGTGCGAACCCGCAATGGCAGGCTCGCGGCGATCAGGTCCTTCTTCCGGTACATCGAGTATCGGGTCCCGGCCTGTCTTGACCAGGCGCTTCGGGTCCGCTCGATCCCCAGCAAGAAGACAGACAAGGCGCTGATCGATTATCTCGACCGGGCCGAGATCAAGGCATTGCTCGACGCGCCGGATCCTCGGACACGGCTCGGTACGCGCGATCGGGCCATGCTGCATCTGGCCTACGCCTGCGGCCTCAGGGTTTCCGAACTGGTGTCGCTGCAACTTCGCGACTTCCCGGATCGCTCGCTGTCCACCGTCCACATCATGGGCAAAGGCCGGCGTGAACGGGTGTTGCCATTGTGGAAAGAGACCCAGTCCGCGCTGCGGGCCTGGCTCGCGATCCGCCCTGATGTCGAGGTCGCCGAGGTGTTTCTCAACGCCAAAGGCGTTCCCATGACCCGCGACGGCTTTGCCTTCCGTCTGTCCGAGCACGTCAAGGTCGCCGCAAAGACGCAGCCATCGCTGCTGCGCAAGCGGGTCACGCCCCATGTGCTGCGTCACTCCTGTGCGATGCACACGCTCGCGGCGACGGGCGACATCCGCAAGGTCGCACTGTGGCTCGGCCATGCCAGCATCCAGAGCACCGAGACCTATTTGCGCGCCGATCCCGAGGAGAAGCTGCAGATCCTCGCGGCCCATGGCGCGCCAGCGATCAAACCTGGGCGCTTCAAGCCGCCCTCCGACGCACTGATCACCATGCTCACCGACGTCCGGAGACGGGCTTAGCCCGTCCCCGGACATTCCTTCAACGCTCATATTATCTGGAGTAAAATCATGAACAACCGACGCAATCCCGCGCCTCCGGCTGCGA
>CALMXF010000145.1 GCA_937870985.1 uncultured Chloroflexota bacterium | reverse complement strand
ATGCACCGATCACGATTTCCCTGCTTACAGTCCCAGCGCCCTGGTCACGCCAGCGTCATCGAGCGACCCAACGAAGCCGAACCATGGCACTAGCCGCATCTCCTCTGGCAGGGAGAACTCCGGCCGCAGCCTGCGCAGGCTCTCCAGCCGTTCGCGCGGGGACCGGACCATGTTCTCGATGAAGATGGCCGGCGGGGCTGTGTCGGAGTGGCGCGGGTCGATGATCAGCGTCTTGCCCAACCGAGGAAAGAACAGGCAGACGACCTCGCCCTGCTCGATGGCCTCGATGATCCGATCGTGATACAGCTCGAACGCGTTGTCCATCGTCCCTGCTTCGCGTTGTTGACCGTCGCGGCGTAGCCGCGCAGGCAGGAGTGTATCCGCTATTCCGCTGCGACGCTTGCGATAACGGCAAGCAGCGCGTCATGGATGCAACCGTTGGACGCGACAACCTCGCCGGCCCACAGGCTGAAGGCGTCGCCGTCGTAGCCAGTCAGCCGGCCCCCGGCCTCCTCGAGGAACAGTTCCGCGGCGGCAATGTCCCACGGCTGGACGTTGCGCTCCCAGTACGCATCGAAGCGTCCGCAGGCGACGTAGGCGAGATTCAACGCCGCCGAGCCATCGCGCCGCACCGCCTGGGTGCGCTGGACGAGCGTATCGAAGAGCGGCAGCACCGCCCGGCGTTCTTCGAGGTCATAGGGAAAGCCGGTCGCCACCATCGCCGCGATCAGCGTGGGGGTGTCGGAGACGGCGATCGGCCGGCCGTTGAGTGTCGCGCCGCCGCCGCGTGTGGCCACGAACATCTCGTCCCGCCCTGGATCGTAGAGAACACCCACCTGAACGGCGCCGTCGGCATACAGCGCGATCGAGACGGCAAAGACCGGGTAGCCGTGGACGAAGTTGACTGTGCCATCCAGCGGATCGACGATCCAGAGGCGGCCATCACCAGCGACGGTGTCACGCGCGTCATCCTCTTCGCCGAGGAGCAGGTCGTCGGGGAACGCCGTCAGAAGTCGGTCGGCGATCAGCGCCTGGCTGTCGCGGTCGGCGGCGGTCACCGGATCGACGACGCTGGATTTGAATTCGACCTGCCCGGCTGCGCCGAGCCGATCGAGCAGCAACGCGCCCGCCTCGCGCGCAGCCTGCGAGGCAATGTCGCGTTCGCGTTGCCAGCCGGCCTCAACCACGGGCGCGCTCGATGATCTTGATCCCCGGGATCGCAGCCCATGGCAACTGCGCGCGGACGTCGAGCTCCCAGCCGGCCAGCGCTCCGCGGCGAAGAACCTGATAGGCAGCCCCGGCGATCATTGCGGCGTTGTCGGTGCAGTACTGGAGCTCGGGGATGAACAACGGAACGCCGAGTGGTCGGAGACGCGCCTCCATCCGGCGGCGCAAGAGCGCATTGGCGGAGACGCCGCCGGAGAGCATCACACTCTGGGCGCGTTCCTGCTGGGTGGCGTTCGCCGTCTTCTCGACCAGCACATCGACAATCGCGTCCTGATAGGCGGCTGCCAACTCGCCGACTGGCATGTTCGGCGAATAGGCCGGCGGCTCGTGACGGACGAACGGCTCGTCGTTGCCTCGTGCCTGCTTCGCTCCGCGGCCGGGCGGCGGGGCCTGCTTGCGATAGGGCTCCGCGGCGCGCAGTAGCGCGGTCTTGACGCCGGAGAACGAGAAGTCGTAGCGATCGCCGAGCCAGGCGCGCGGGAGCTGCTCAAGCGGCCGGCGCCCTTCGGCGGCGCGCTGGATCGCTGGTCCGCCTGGATAGCCGAGCCCGAGGATGCGGGCGCCCTTGTCAAACGCCTCGCCGGCCGCGTCATCCAGCGTGCGCCCAAGGATCTCGTAGACCCCGTGGCGATGGACGAGCAGCAGGTCGGTGTGACCGCCGGAGACAATCAGGCAGACCGCCGGGAACGAGGGTGGTGGGTAGCTGCCCGGATCGGCGTCGGCTGGTATCAGCCAGTTGGCGTAGATATGCCCTTCGAGGTGATTGACCGGGATGAGCGGCTTCTTCCAGGCAAAGGCGAGCGTCTTGGCGACGTTGATACCAACGAGCAGTGAGCCGGCCAGACCCGGCCCCTCGGTCACCGCGATCGCGTCGATATCGTCTCGCCCGACGCCGGCCGTCGCCAGTGCTTCCCGGAGAACCGGGACGATGGCCGTCACGTGCTGCCGCGAGGCTAGCTCCGGCACGATCCCACCATACGACTCATGCAACGCGATCTGCGACGCGACAACATTGGACAGCACCCACCGCCCGCCACGCACGACGGCAGCGGCGGTTTCGTCGCAGGATGTCTCGATCGCCAGGATGTTCATGAGGTGGACTCCATCCGGCCGTCGTCGCCGTCATCACGCCGCGGCGGTGAGATCAGCTGGCCGGCCATGCGCTCGTGGAGCTTGTCTCGCAACTCGGCGAAGCGCTGGCGGTACTCATCGGTGCGGATCGATGGCGACCACATGATGTAGGCGTCTTCGCCATTGTCGCTGTAGTAGCGTCGTCGCAGGCCCTGCTGGCTGAAGCCGTACTTGTGGTAGAGCGCCTGGGCGCTGGCATTTGAGACGCGAACCTCGAGCGTAACCCACTCCGCGGTGCGTTCGCCAGCGATTTCGAACAGCCGGATCAGCATCAGCTCGCCAAGGCCTTTCCCGCGCAGGTCGGGGGTGACGCCGATCGTTGTGACGTGCGCCTCGTCGTAGAGCATCCACATCCCGGCGAACCCGACGATTCGGTCCTCGTGCGCCCGCTCGCTGCGGCGGAAGAACGGCAGTATCGAGAGCGCTCCGCGCGATTCGTCCGATGTGTCTGATGGGCGGGAGTCGTCGTGTTCCCAGAGGACGATATAGGCGTTGTTGCCGGGGTTGCGTAGCTCGCGGCGATACGCGGACTGCGGCCACGGATTGGTGAAGCAGAGATGCTCGACGCGAGAGACTTCAGCGATGTCGTCGATCCGCATCGGGGCGATGTAGTAGCTCATTCGCGAGTCCCCGTGTCGGCGTGGTGCGCCAATGTGCCGGTTGCGCCGGTCTGCTGATGGACATAGATCGGCTCGAGCTGCGTCAGGTCGTCTGGCTCGCCCGCCTGCCAGCGGGGGAGCGCCAGGTCGACCATGAAAGACGCACGCCGTTGGCGCAAGCCGGCCGAGGGCAGGACAACGTTGGGCTGCTCTCGAAGGGCATCCTGCTCTTCAATCGTCAGGTCGCCGGTCAGCACGGTCGGCGACATGAGATCGGCTGCGAGCGCCGGGATCGGTCGGTTACCCATCTCGCCAGAGAGCCGGAGTGTCTGCCCCAGCTGCAGGTAATCGGCAAAGACGGCACGCCGCCGGCCGGCCGGCACGAACGCCCGGACCGGCAAGCCCCAGTGGGCGAATGCCTGCGCGGCAATATCGA
>CALMXF010000144.1 GCA_937870985.1 uncultured Chloroflexota bacterium | reverse complement strand
TCACTGCCAACGACGTCAAGTTCACCTGGCAGTTCACCACCGACGAGACTGCCGCGACGACGACCATCGCAAAGTACATCGATATCAAGGACATTGAGGTGGTCGACGACCACACGGTGACCATCCACTTCAAGAATCCGACCCCGGGCTGGTATTCGCCCTTCGCGACCGGCTTCGGCGGGCAGATCCTGCCTGAGCACATCCTGAAGGACTTCATGGGCGCAAACGCCCGGAACGCCGCGTTCAATCTCGCCCCTGTCGGAACCGGGCCGTACAAGCTGACCGAGTTCAAGCCCGGCGACGTCATGATGTGCGAGATCAACGACAAGTACCGCGAGGCCGACAAGCCCTACTTCTCCAAGGTCGAGTTCAAGGGCGGCGGCGACGCCACTTCCGCGGCCCGCGCCGCGCTGCAGAGTGGCGAGACCGACTGGGCCTGGAACCTCCAGGTCGAGAAGTCCGTCCTCGTCCCGATGGCCGAGGGCAGCACCGTCGGCGATCTCGTCAACACTCCGAGCGTCAACGTCGAGCGCCTTCTCGTCAACTTCGCCGACCCCAACAAGGAAGTCGACGGCGCGCGCTCCGAGCCCAGCACGCAGCATCCCTTCCTGTCCGATAAGTCGGTCCGTGAAGCGCTCATGCTCGCCTCCGATCGCCAGACCGTTGCCGATCAGCTCTACGGGCCGGCCGGCAAGGCGACACCGAACATCCTCGTCGCGCCGGAGAAGTTCGCCTCCCAGAACACCTCGTTCGAGTTCAATCTCGACAAGGCCAAGCAGACGCTCGACGCGGCCGGCTGGACCGGCAGCCCGCGCGCCAAGGGCGATGTCGAGATCAAGATCCTCTACCAGACCACGATCAACCCACTGCGCCAGAAGACGCAGGAGATCATCAAGCAGGGCTGGGAGAGCATTGGCGTGCCGACCGAGCTGAAGTCGATCGATGCGGGTGTCTACTTCTCGTCGGACGCCGGCAACCCTGACACGGCTGCCCACTTGTACGCCGATATCGAGATGTACACCAGCGGTCCGTCGAGCCCGTATCCGATCGACTACATGACGAACTGGAAATCGGTGAACCCGGCTGTTGATATTGCGCAGAAGTCCAACCAGTGGGCCGGCGGGAATATCCATCGCTGGGTCAACGAGGACTACAACAAGCTGTACACCCAGGCGCTAACCGAGTTGGATGAGGCCAAGCAGGTCAAGCTCTTCTGGGGCATGAACGACCTCGTCGTCAACGAGATCGTCGTCGTTCCGCTCGTCCACCGTTCCGACGTGACGGCGAACAGCAAGAAGCTGAAGGGCTTCAAGCCTTCGCCGTGGACGCCGGATGTCCACGACATCGCCAACTGGTACTTCGAGGGGTAAACAACGAAGCGTCGTCACCCTCGCTCTCGCCGCAGCAGCCTTCCGGTTCGCCCGGAGGGCTGCTGAAATCTCCAGATCAAGCCACGTGAAAACAGGGGTTGGAGGCACTGGACCGAGTTCCAGCCCAACTCCTCAGTTTGATATAATCGCCCCATATCCTGGTCAAATGAGTGGTCCTGTAGGCTAGTGAACTGATGGCGAGACGCGCGTTCCACGTCCGTGGGCGGGAGGAACCCGGACACTTCGGAACTTGCGCTCGGAGAATGCGCCTGCATCTACGGCGTGATTCACCGTTCGCCGCTCACTGACGGCGCGCGCCAGCGCTTCGTCCGTACAGTTCCGTGGCTATCCGCGTCCCCGCAACGTGTCGGGGACAAGCCTTTGATGCCCAGCTGCCCGGATCATCCGCGGCTGCGCATACCACTCATGCTTACGAAAGAAGAGGGACGACCAGGGATGGACGAACGAACTCCGGGATTGGATGAGATTCGCGCCGACGTGCTCGCCGGACGCATCGACCGCCGCACCATGCTCAAACGCGCTATGGCCCTCGGCCTCAGCGCTCCGATCATCGCCGGCCTCCTTGCCGCCTGCGGCGGCAGTGAGAAGGCCACATCGACACCGAAAGCCGAGGCAACCACC
>CALMXF010000143.1 GCA_937870985.1 uncultured Chloroflexota bacterium | reverse complement strand
ACGACCCGATCTGCCGTGAGTGCGAGACCCTCGACCCCGAGGCCCGGAACTGCGAGCCGATCATCAAAAAAACTCGGTCGGAAACCCATCCAAAACCCCTTGACATCCTATATATGTATCTATATACTCTAAGTAGAGGTTGAGGACAGCAGGCAGAGAGGATGACTCAGATGGCACGGTACGAGACGGTTCACAGCTGCGGGCACAAGGGCGAGACGGGGGTCACGGGCGTCCCCGAGAAGCGCGAGATCAAGCTCGCGGAGATACGAGCGCTCCACGCAACGATCCCGTGCCATCGCTGCAAGTTCAACGCCGAGGTTGCGGCGCTCCGCGCTGAGGGGCTCAATGCCGAGGCCGATGCGATGATCAAGCGCCGCAACCGGGCCAATGGCCACAAGGGCGCGACGGCACTGCGGGTTGAGTATGGCGACGTCGCGGCGAGCTCGATCATCGCGCGAGCCAAGGCCAACCGGTAGTGAGGGAAGCGCGGGCCGGAAAGCCGGCCCGCCTCCGTCGCCGGATGATGCGTCCGGCCTGACGAGGGGGTGGCAGCCCCGAAACGGAGGATAGCACGATGACCACCGAGACCACCGAGCAGCAGACCTACCGGATCAGCCGCGGCGAGGGCTACGGGGGCGATGATATGCCCGTCGGCGCCGTCATCACTCGCCCGCGTGGGCAGGCCTACCACGACTACCCGGCTTACATGTACGTGCTCCAGTCCGGCCGCGACTACTACCGGGAGGATGGCATGTCGTTCGGGGTCGGCGACGAGTCCGGCTACGTCTACTGGGCAGACTGCCGCGCGGCCACCGAGGAGGAAGCAGCGCCACTCCGGATCACGTTCGCGCGCCGCGCGGCAGCCTCAGAGGCAAACCGGCAAGCCGCGGCGATCATCAAGAGCATCCGCATGAATGGCGTCCGCCCGCTGCGCGATACCGTCCCGGCCGGCGAGATCGTCTGGGAGCTAACGACATACGGAGGCACGTACCTGCCAGCCTACGGCGGCGGCCAGTGGCTCATCATCGCCGACGATGGCATCTGGTACATCGAGGGACACCATGCCGACGGCGACGACTGGTCAGCAAACAACATCGGCGGGCACTCCCTCGGCTGGCGGCTGGACGCAACGCCAGGCATGCTCGATACCCTCCGCGCACTGATGATTGCCTCCAAAACCCCTTGACATTATATATACGAGTGTATATACTGATGACATCACCAGTGCGGTGATACAGAAAAGCCCCGGAGATGAGCCGGGGCAGACACAGGAGAGGATAGCTCCCATGACCAGCCAGTTTACCACCATCACCGACGTGATCAGCCACCTGTACCAGCTCGACCCGGGCTTCGCCGACGATCTGCCCGAGTCCGTCATGCGGGACATCGTCCGCGCGAACAGTGCCGGCCGATACGAGGACATCACCGGAGACGAGATCGGGTCGATGATCATGGACTGCTATCTGGCGTGCGGCGCAGACGAGGCCACCGCCCGCTGGCTGACCCAGCACTAGCAACCCCACGGGGCCGAGCAAGCCGCTCGGCCCCACGCACTCACACAGGAGGAACACCCGATCATGGCAGGCGCCACCAAGGCCACACTCCGGAAGACGTTCGTCTACGACGTATGCCAGTCCTGCGGGCGGTTCGCGGCACTCACCCTCATCCGCCGATACGAGGTCAACGGCGACATCGCAGACGAGCTTTGGTGCTCGGCATGCCGGAACCCCACGATCTACCACGTCGAGGACGGCGTGCCGTTCTAGCAGTCAACCGGGGCTGGCAACCTGCTGGCCCCGCGACCACTATCAGGCAGGGGGAGGCCAGATGCTCGTCTACGACCGTCGTTTCTCAGGCCGCAACGTCCACGTCCAGATCAACCGCCGCATCGCCAAAGCGCGGCTCTTTCTCGTCACCCACGATATCCAGGTAGCGTCTCGTCCACTGACGCCGCTCCAGGCCGGCCACCACTGGCCAGAGGACGGCGACCGAACCGCGCCGATCACGTACCGCTCGACCGGCGCGCTACAGGCACGACGTGAGGCGACCGTCGAGACGCTCCGTGAGCCGTGGGGGGTGCGCCGCCAGCCCGGAAACAACATCATCTCGTCGTATCTCGACCCGGCCGGCATGCACGGGCTCCTGTCGGAGCTGCATGAAGCGCCCGAGCTGTGGGCGTTCGACGACCTGGCGATCGTGGCAGGGCTGTGCGTGCCACACGTCAACAACGACGCGGAAGCGTTCGCTATCCAACGCGAGCGCATCGCCGCTCACTGGCGGAATCTGGAGGCGCTCTGCGGACACGTTGGCGACGTCATTACCGAGATTAGTCGTGATACCAAGCAGCGCCAGCGGCTCGCCGACTGGCAGAGCCAGCAGAGCGAGGGCTGAAAGGGGAGGGCAAATGCATATCCAGTTCAACATCTCAGGGGAGGTCGAGCAGCGCCTGACCGTCCGTGGGCGGCTGTCGTCGCCGGCGATGGCTGCCAAGCAGGACTTGCTCGACTTCTGGCGACTCGCTGACGAGGGTATCCCGACCTTCTCACTGCCGGAGGCGCGGCTGCTGCTGGACGCGCTTAACGGCTCTTACCTCGGCATCGAGACGGCGCATCTGCTGTGGGCATCAGTGTCCGATGCCTGTGAGGATGGGCTGGCCCAGAAGTGGGAGGTTGACTGCGAGGCGCTTGTGGCCCGGCTACGCGCGCTAGATCGGTTGGACGCCATCCGAGTCGTTCGCGCCGTGGCCTACGCCTGGGACTGCATTAGCGGCGGGCGGGACATCGACGACGCGATTCGAAGCGTTCGGCTAGTGGGAGGTGAGTGACGTGCCGATGCCCACCGCGCGTGACTGGTCACAGGTGCTCGTAGCGATCCATCGCGACGGGATGCCGGCAGCGGACATCGCCCGGCAGATCGGCATCTCGCGGCAGTCGGTACATATCAGCCTCTC
Source organism: uncultured Chloroflexota bacterium (assembly GCA_937870985.1). Classification (GTDB taxonomy): domain Bacteria; phylum Chloroflexota; class Chloroflexia; order Thermomicrobiales; family CFX8; genus JAMLIA01. The sequence goes on along the minus strand of CALMXF010000143.1, from coordinate 2,884 downwards.
CTATCATGCACAGCGCTATCGCCGCCAATATCCCGATCTGCTCGATCGTCTCCGCGCGCATAGCACGCCCGATGCTGACACTGGTTGCTGGCGCTGGCACGGAGGACTGTCTAACGGCTACCCGTCGCTCAGTGTCGCGAGGCGTGGGGAGTCGCCTCGCCGGCTAGCATGGCAGTGGAAATATGGCGAATTGCCACCACGCCTCCGCGTCCATACAACCTGCGGGGAGCAGTACTGCGTGAACCCCGAGCATATGACGATCCGCCCACAGGGCACGCCGCGCACCGATGTCTCCGCGTTCTGGGCGCGCGTTGACCGATCTGGTGGCGATGATGCCTGCTGGCCGTGGTTGGGCGCCATCACCGAGTCGGGGCAGCCGGCATGGGTCGAGGCCGATGGTCGCAGCATCCCGCCTGCCGTTCGCGCAATCGAGCTTACCGGATCCCGGCAGGTCAGGGAGAACCTCACTGCGGTTCGCGTCTGCCAGATGCTCGTCTGTGTCAACCCACGCCACCATCATCTATCGTCCAGTGATGGCTATACCCCGCACATCCAGCGCGGCGAAGATCGCCCGAACGCGCGGCTTACCGCGATGCTGGTCGAGGAGATTCGTGCTCGCCACCTCGCGGGAGCATCACAGGCCAGCCTCAGTCGAGAGTACGGTGTCCATTCAGGGAGTGTGTCGATGATCGTCAATCGGCGCATCTGGATACCGCACGCAGAGGCCGTTCTGCGGCGTCTCTACCCAGGGCTTCACGTTGAGGATGGGTGTCTCGTCCATGAGTACACACAGGATGCCGCACATGTCACAGTCCGTGGAGCTCAGCGGTCGATCCGCCATATCGCGTGGGAAATCGCGACCGGGGAGACTCTCGCTCAAAACACACGCGTCTACACGACGTGCGGAACCCCACGATGCGTCCGGCCCGATCACCTGACACTACTGAGGCTCTCTGCATAATGCCGATCTGCCCTCGGTGCGCCGCTGAGTGGGACGCCTGCCAGTGCGGTTGGTGTCGTGACGAGGGCACGACAGAGGACTGGGATACCCCGCCCTCCCGCCGCCGCCCTCAGCCAACCACACGCACGCGCCCCATGCCGTAGGTGGTGTGCTTCCCGACGCCGCGATGCTCGGCAAACCGCGCCAGCGTCCAGAGTGTCGCGCGAGCATCATCGTCGAGCGCTGACAGGTCGTAGCGGATTATCCCGACTACACCCCGCTGGCCACTCCGCCAATGCGCTATCTGTGAGCGCTCGATTGAGAGCGGCACACGCGCCAGCTCCTCATCCATGACCGGATGCAGAGCCACCCCGCCCCACGCCTGCCAGTGGAGCCAGAGTGTGTGGCGGGGGTTGCGATTGGACGCGGCGAGGTCGGCGCGCATTGTGTCGTCTGCGCCAAACACCAGCCGAGGATCAGGCATCGTCGTGTAGGTTGATCTCCCATGCCGCCAGTGCGCCGGAGTGACGATCTCCAGTCGTAGCGTGTCCCCACCGTCGCCCAGCAGGTCTACGTCCCGCACGCGCCGCCCGACGCGCGCCCACTCATGCGCGCCCGTCAGGACAGCCCGCACGATCTCGTCATCGAACGCGATCAGTTCCCAGCCATCTGGCAGCCGTGCCATCGCGAACGGCCGCAAGTCGTTCCCTCCATGGAGACGATCAGCTAGCAGAGGGTCGGTTGCCATCACCGCCGCTTGCAACCGCTCCAGCGGGTGCGTGTCCGGGGATGTCCGCAGCTTCAGCACGGTCGCCGCCACCGTGCGCGCCGGAGCCTCAGCGATCATGTGTCCTCCCTGCTCTGCCCAAACGTCACGCTGACCGCTCCACGGGGGCTACCTGTCATGCTCTCGATGTCCCGATGCTGGACGAGGTTTGGGACAGCGACGCAGAGCCGACGTCCGTGCGCCCGCAGAAACTCCCGGATATGCACATCCCAGCCAGTGTAGCGAGACTCCCAGCGCGTCGAGGCCTCAGCAACACCGCGCGGCAGCAGAACAGCCAGAGATCCGACCCATGCTCGCTGGCCAGTGATCGGAATCACTGCCTCGGCAAGGGCTTGCCCTGCATCGAGCGTCCGCCGGATGGATGCGGGATAGTGGCGAGTTCCCGCGACAAACAGCGTGATGGGAACCCTCGCCCCCAGCAGCCCCGGCAGCCGCCGTGTGATTGCTGGGTCGATCAGGATGTCATCCTCGGCATAGAGCACGTGCGACGCCTCAGGATAGCGCTCCAGCGCATCCGCCACGGCGTCGTCGGCTGTGCGTCGCTGGGATTTGTGCCCGAGCGGCCAATCCGTCGGCTGGAGAGTTGCCACGATCTGCCGCACTCCTGCCTGCTCCCACGCCCGGCGTGTCTCTGCCCATATCTCACTGCGCTGAGAGACTGTCGGGGTTGCGATCACGACGGTGCCCCATGGATCGGTCAACCACGCCATCCTCTCCGGTGCGTCATGTGGTCAAGCGCGACGTGCCGGGCCAGCGCCAGATAGCGTTGCTGCCCGGTGAGAGCCCAGACGAGGCCGGCCAACAACCCAGCCACAGGATGATGCAGCAGCCGGTGCCATCGTTGCCGGCGGGGGTGAATGCGCCGCTCACGAGTGGCCGCCACGGCCAGTGGCAGATCGGGGACGATGCCCCAGACGCCATCCATGACGATATGCGTCCCCCAGTCGGCCATCACTCCCACCGCCCAGGATAACGAGCGGTCAGCTGGTCGAGCGTCTCGGGCCAGCCTGCCCGCAACACCCAGCCGTCTGCGAGCGGCAGCGGCCCAATGCGCGACTTCTCGCGAGAGACGCCGATCGTGGCCAGCCGGTCGTATGCCGGGTGATAGGGCAGGTCGCGTGCGGCGATATACGCCCAGACATCGCCTACCGACCAGC
>CALMXF010000142.1 GCA_937870985.1 uncultured Chloroflexota bacterium | reverse complement strand
ACCAGGCGCAGCGTCGCGTCGATCGCAACGAGAGCGCCGAGCAGCGCGACCATCCGCGACGCTCCGCGCGTTCCGGCGGCCGACTCCTGAATCACCAGCAGCAGCGCCACCAGGCAGCCGATTCCCAACGCGGTGAACACCAGCTGGGCTTCGAGACCACTGCGCCCCGCCTGGCCGCCCACTCCCGCTAACGCCGGAAGGAAGAACGGATAGAGGAACGACGAGACGCCGAGCAGGCTGATGATGGCGATCAGGATGCGTGATGAGCTCCTGCCTCCACTGCTGCTCATCTCGATACATCCGGCGCAAGCACATGCGAAAGCACCGGGCTCTCGAACTCGGTCGCGAGGCAGTCCATGTAGATCTCGTCGTAGTAGACGCCGTTGACCCTGTCGGATTGACGGCGGCGGCCGAACTCGCGGAACCCTGCCTTCTGATAGGCGCGGACGCCGGCCGGGTTGTACTCCGCGACTCTCAACATCACGTTGTGCATCCCGAGCGCGGTGAAGGCGTAATCGAGCATCAGTCGCGTCGCCTCGGCGCCGTAGCCCTTGCCGCGCGCGTCCGCCTCGCCGATCAGGATGCCGAACTCGCAGGCGCGGTAGCGATATTCAATGTCGAACAGGTCGGTCGTGCCGATCGGCCTCTGTGTCTCGTGCTCGTAGATCGTGAACCAACGCGCGTCGCTGGATGCCTGCCCGTCGAACCAACGCGTCTGCTCCTCGATCGTCACTGGTCGCAACGGGTTGCCGAACGTGATCTGGATCGCGAAATCATTCCGCCAGCGCGCATAGAGCGGGATCAGGTCACGCCGCAACGGTCCGAGGGCCACGCGCTCGCCGATGATGTTGAAAATTGGCTGGTCCGCCACGGCGAATCCTCTCGGTCGATGGTCCAATGATAGCCCGTGGTATGTGCCCCACGTCATCAGCCGATCGACGGATTGGCCCCACGGGCAACGAGGAGACGAGTGATCGCGTCGCCACCACCGTCTGCCGCCAGGTCGAGCGGCGTGTGGCCGTTGGCATCGCGGGCGTTCGGGTCAGCTCCGACCGCCAGCAGCAGCCGCGCGCTGTGCAACGCCCCGAAGCGCGCAGCCAGCGCCAGCGGCGTGTATCCATCCGCGCTCCAGCCGTCGATCTGGCCGCGCGCGCCCTGCAGGAGGATCGCCAGCCGATCGGCCTTGTCCATCGCAGCGGCAGTGAAGATGTCCAGCCGCGCACCCATATCGGCGAGCGCCTGGGCTATCCGTGGGTGACGGAAGTAGACCGCCAGACGGACAACCGGCACACCGTCCTCCTCGGTATCGATCAGCTCCGGCGACAGCGACGCGATGGCCCGCACGCGATCCTCATCGCCGGCCTTCACCGCGTCGATCAGCTGCTGCTCGGTATAGAAATCCCGCATCGTTTCCTCTTCAGTGTATCGCCCATCAGACCCAACAGATGATACCGGGCGAGACGAGGCTCGTCCCCGATCGTCGTACACTGCCCCGAGGGATTGGTACGCGAGAGGAGTGAGGCATGGCTGGAATAGACGTCTTGATCCGCGGCGCGAAGGTGGTGGACGGGTCGGGGAACCCGTGGTTCTACGGCGATGTCGCCATCGCGGGGGACAGGATCGCGGCGGTCGCGCCGGCCGGCAGGATCGACCCGTCCAGCGCGGGCGAGGTGGTCGAGGCGGACGGGATGGTCGTCTGTCCCGGATTCATCGACATCCAGTCGCACTCGATCATCCCGCTGATGCGCGACGGGCGCTGCCTGTCGAAGATCACGCAGGGGGGGACGACCGAGATCATGGGCGAGGCGTGGACTCCGGCGCCGGTCGGCGGGCGTTTCACCAATCCGATGGCCGGCCGCTTCTCGACGCTCCCCGGCATCGACGAATGGTCCGAGCGGGCGCGCGACTGGACGCGGTTCGCCCACTGGCTAGAGGCGTTCGAGAACCACGGCGTCTCGCCGAACGTCGGCTCGTTCCTCGGCGGCGGCACGCTGCGCCGCTACGGGCGAGGCATGGACGTCGGGCCATCCGGCGACGATGAGATCGAGACGATGCAGCGGGTGATGGATGAGGCGATGGCGGACGGCGCGTTCGGCGTGTCCTACGCGCTGATCTACCCGCCGGACGTCTTCGCCGACACCGGCGAGGTGGCCGACATCTGCGAGGTCGTCGGGCGCTACGGCGGCGTCTACATCACCCACCTGCGCTCGGAAGCGGACATGTTCCTGGAGGGGCTCGAGGAAGCGATCGAGATCGGCAATCGCTCCGGCGCGGCGGTCGAGGTCTACCACCTCAAGGCGGCCGGCCAGCGTAACTGGCCGAAGATGGCGCAGGCGATCGCCCGCATCGACCGCGCCCGCGCCGAGGGGCTGGACATCACCGCCGACATGTACCCCTACGAGGCAGCTGGCACCGGCCTGACCTCGGTGCTACCGCCGTGGATTGCCGAGGGTGGCAAGACCTACGAGAACCTGCGCGACCCGGAGATGCGCGCCAAGATCCGCGCCGCG
>CALMXF010000141.1 GCA_937870985.1 uncultured Chloroflexota bacterium | reverse complement strand
TGCCGGCCGACCGGCCTGCTGAACGACGGCGCCACGATCGACCTCGGCGGGCGCGCGCTGGAGGTCGTCCACACTCCCGGACACGCGCCGGGCGCGGTGGTTCTGCTGGACCGCGACGCCCGCATACTGCTGGCCGGCGACACACTGCGGTTCGGCACGATTCTGCTGATGCTGAAGAAGGGCGACCCCGCCGCCTACCGCCAGTCCCTCGACCGGATCGTGGCGCTGCTCGACGCTGTCGACGTGGTCTACCCCGCCCATGGCGCGCCGATGACGCCGGACGATGTCCGCGCGCTGCGTGATGCCTACGAGTCAGTCTGGGCAGGCAACGTGCCGAGCACGCCCGAGCGCGCGCCGGCGATGTGGGCCGGCGATATCGACGCGTACCAGGTCGATCGTTTCCTCTTCCTCACGCCGCGCGACTCGATCGGCGTCTAGCGGACCAGCCACGACGCCTCCATCACGCAAGGTATCCTGCCCGGCCAACGATCTCGATGCCGGGCGGGATTGTTGCGACGCCCGCGCTCGATGACACAAGCAGCCTGGACGGGCCGGCCGTGCGGAAGCGAATGGCTATCGGCCTGGGCTGCAATCCCTCATGCGCGAAAGACAGGCGCATTGGCGAACATAGCCGGGCACACGGGAATTGACCATCCCTGAGTGATGTTACGTCAGTCTTGCCTCTGTGTCACATCCCGTAAAAACTATTCACAGCCCATCCTCGATTGTGCCCTCGCATTACCTCGCCTCTACGCTTCAGTGACAATCTCCTTTCACACCTCACCAACCACAACATATCGTCTCTCGGCGCCGCGTTCGTTCGCGGATACTCTGATCGCAGCCGCCTCTTCACGCCGTCGAATGGCGCGGATGATCCCGTCGCGCGTCAATCTGATGAACGTGTCCCAACCGCGCCGCAATACTGGCCATCGTCATTCGAAATCGTTTCTGTACAAAATGTAATGTGCGGTGTATGATGGGCCAAATCGCGACGTATGACTGACGCGTGGGCTCGAACAGCCCAACCTGAACACACCAATCTTGCTTGGCAGATGGGGGTCTGCCGAGCCGGGGAGGCGTGCCGTCGGCGTGCGCGCGAGCGGGGGTGTGGGCGGAGATTCCGGATCGAGCGAGGCGCTAGACACAAGCCGGATCTCCGTTATGTGAGGACGGTCAGATGTCACGAATCCTGAATCTGGTGGCGCTTGCCGGGCTGATCGCGTTGTTGCTTGCGGGGTTGGTCCCAGAGCCTGCGATGGCCCGCAGCTCGCCCGAACGGTTCGTCCCCGGCGAGATCCTGGTGAAGTTCCGTAGCGGGGCCACCGGCGCGTCGATCCTGGAGGCGCACAGGGGCACCCGAGCGACGGTTCAGCGGACACTTCCCCGAGTCAATATCGATGTGGTGTCGGTAACGCCAGGCCAGGAAGACGCCACGCTTGCCGAGTACCTGCGTAATCCCAACGTCGAGTTCGCGGAGCGCAACGGCTTCTATTCCGCGGTGGCAATGCCGAACGACCCCCAGGTTGGCCAGCAATGGCACCTGGAGAACGGCGGCCAGAACAGCGGCATAGCAGACGCCGATATCGACGCATACGCCGCCTGGGATGTCACCCAGGGGAATAGCAACGTCGCGGTGGCGATTCTGGACACCGGGATCGACGAGCAGCACTCGGATCTCATCGGGAAGGTCCAGAAGAGAGTCAACTTCAGCAACAGCACCTCGGACCAGGATGTCAACGGCCACGGCACCCATGTCGCCGGCATCGTCGCCGCTTCGACGGGCAACGGGGTCGGGGTCGGGGGGGTGTGTCCGAGCTGCGTGCTGTACAACGTGAAGGTCCTGGGCGACGACGGCAACGGCTCATGGTCGAGCATCATCTCCGGGATCAACTGGGCGGTCGACAACGGCGCACGGGTTATCAACATGAGCCTTGGCGGCAGCGCGGGATCGCAGTCCCTCGCGTCGGCAATCGACAACGCCTGGAGCAGGGGCGTCGTCGTCGTCGCGGCCGCCGGGAACAACAGCTCCGACGCCGCGTTCTATCCCGCCTACTACGCGAATGTGATCGCGGTCGCCTCGACCAACAACCGCGACCAGAAATCCACCTTCTCCAACTATGGGACGTGGATCAACGTCGCCGCGCCGGGTGAGGGCATCCTGTCGACGACCAAAGGGAGCGCCTACGGCCTCATGAGTGGCACGTCGATGGCCTCTCCGGTAGTGGCTGGGCTGGCCGGCCTCCTCTGGTCGACCTCCTGGGGAACGAGCAACGCGAGCGTGCGATCGCGGCTGGAGGGCACGGCCGAATCGATCGGCGGCACTGGCGTGAGCTGGTCCAACGGTCGCGTCAATGCCTGCAAGGCTGTCGGGGGGAGCTGCGATGGCGCGGCCGGCCCGATAGTGACGCTGGTGACGCCGAGCAGCGGAACCGTCATGAACGATGACGGATCGACCCAACGGCTGCAGGTGCGGACTGACGATACGATCACCCCCGAAGGCGCGCTGAGCGTCCAGTTCCGGAT
>CALMXF010000140.1 GCA_937870985.1 uncultured Chloroflexota bacterium | reverse complement strand
AGCGCTGACCGCCCAACTCGATCGGTGGCGCAAGGGGTTCTGAACGCAACTGCACGGAGCGCCGGCACAAGGAGACACCATGAATATCTCTGCCGCTGATCTTCAGGTGGTTGTTACTGCTGGGGCGGCCGGCATCGGCCTTGCCATCGCCACCACCTTCGCGGATGCCGGCGCCCGCGTCTTTGTGTGCGACATTGACCGCGACGCGCTCAGCGCGCTGCATTCCGCCCGTTCAGATATTGGAGTCGCGTACGCAGACGTGTCGAACCCTGATGACGTCGAGGCGATGTTCGGAGAAGCGCTCGCATTCCTTGGGGGGATGAACGTCCTGGTCAACAATGCCGGCATCGCTGGACCGACAGCGCCAATTGAAGACATCAGCATTGACGAGTGGAACAGGACGGTCGCCATCGACCTGAACGGCATGTTCTACTGCACCCGTCTGGCCGTTCCGTTCCTGAAGACGGCGGGCGGCGGGAGCATCATCAACCTCTCGTCGATCGGTGGCCGGCTGGGCTATCCGCTCCGGACGCCCTACGCCGCCGCTAAATGGGGTGTGGTGGGCTTGACCAAGAGCCTCGCCATCGAACTCGGACCGTTTAACGTGCGCGTCAATGCCATTCAACCGGGCGTCGTGGAAGGACAACGCATCGACCAGGTCGTTGCTGCGCGAGCGGCGGTGCGCGGAATCGACGTTGACGAGGCGATGAAGCGGTTTCTAGCGCCGATCTCCCTTGGCCGCATGGTGAGCGCCCAGGACATCGCGAACATGGCCTTGTTCCTTGCAAGCCCAGCGGGCGCGAGCATCTCCGGGCAAGCGCTGTCGGTGTGCGGAGATCACGGCTACATGGCGTAGTCCCGGCCTCAGGCGACCAGCGGCGGTGGCCCGTCATGTAGCGGCGTGGATAGCCCGCCAACTGATGCTGACGGTGACAGTGTCGATTCTCAGGCCAGCCCCAGCCTCTTGTGCCGCAGCCTGTCTCTCGGTGACCAGCGTTATCGCGACGGCCCCGTGACGGGTGGATGATCCGAACGGACCCTGTCTACGACGTTCCCGGCGTTCTCTGTCGTCCCAATAACCGGAATATGACGATTCTCCTACGTCTGCTCCCGCGCGGCCAGCGAAACACGCCAGGCGTCGCGGGCGACGACCCACTCGTCGCGCAGCAGGTCGAACAGCAGCGCGTCGCGGTGAACGCCGTGCTTGACATCCTCCCACTTCAACCGGCCGGCCGGCCGATACCCCTGCTTCTGAACCGCGGACGCCGAGCGCACGTTCGGCTCCCAGACGTAGGAGTTGAGCGCGTGCAGCTGCAAGTGGTCGAAGGCGTACTCCAGCAGCAGGTGCTTCGCCTCGGTGCCATACCCCTGTCCACGGTAGGCCGGGTCGTAGATCCAGGCGCCGGTCTCGGCGGTGCGGTTGATCCAATCGATATCGAAGAGCTGAAACGCGCCAATCAGGGCGTCGCCCGCCTTCGCGCAGGCCGTGAGCCAGACTTCCGACGGCGGTTGCTGCTTGAAGATGTCGTCGATCAGCGCGTCGAAGGCCAACGGACTGAACGGGACGCGGCCGCGTTCCATGAACGTCTCCGGCTCGGTCGCCTGAAAGCGCGCGAGATCCCCGCCGTCCTCCTTCTCGCTGGGCCGCAGATAGAGCCGTGGCCCGACCACGAGCGCGTTACGCATTGCCGGCCTCCTCGTCCTCGAACCGCCAGAGGCGATTGACCTTCTGATAATAGAGCTTGTCAGTTCGCCCCGAGGGCCGGGCAAAGTGCTGTCGCAGCCGGCCAGTCTGGTCCATGCCAGCCGCCTCGGCCGCGGCGATCCCCTCCCGGTCGTCGGCGGCCAACTCCAGCGTCGTTACCAGCATCTCGCGCTCCTCATGGAGCCAGGGAACGATGACACGGATCGCATCGGCGCGGATTGCCCCGGCATCCTCGACCCACGGCGCAATATGAAACGCCACCGACGCATGCCGGGCGTCACTCCAGATCCTGGCCGATCCGACGATCTCGTCGTCGCTCGCTTCAGGTGTCGCCGCGCCTTCGATCCGCACCAACGCGTAATGCGCCTCACGCGACCAGAAGCTCTTGTGCTTCTCCTTCAGCCATTCCTCCGCTCGGGAGGCGTCGATCGGATATGGGGATGGGTGCCACGCGCTTGCAACCGCCTTGTCGCCCATGACGAGAGGCCGGAACGCGACCACAGTGCCTGTCAGATAGCTCACGCGCATCGGGGAGATGCTCCTGGTTCTTTCTCGCTTCATCGTTACCAAACCCATCGAGTATAGCGGCCCCGCATGGCATGCGTGATGCGCGAGCCTGAATCAGCCGGCCTTCGCGGCCGCGCGGATTGGAGCGAGGGCGAAATGCCAGGCACAACAACTCCCGGCCCGCTCGTCGGGCTACGAGATGTCGATCCGAATGCGTTCAACATATCAGCCGCCCGCGATCAGCAGGATCGCGCAGAGTTGGCCGAACGACAGCGATTCGACTGGCGGCCGATCGCACTCGGAGGGGCGCTCGTCTGGATCGGGCTACGCCGTCGGTCGCTTCCCGGGTTCATCCTCGGAGCTGGCGGAAGCGGCCTTGCCCTGGCCGGGTTGATGGGCAAGGTCTGGTTGCGCGGTCCGCTCGCGCCGGAAGGTGAGATGAGCGTGCGGGTTGAGGAGTCAATCACGATCGACCGACCGCTCGAGCAGGTATATCGCGACTGGCACGATATCGAGAACCTGCCGCGTATCCTGTCGAACGTGATCTCGGTGCGCGACCACGGTGACGGACGCTCGCGGTGGGTTGTGGCCGGCCCACTTGGCAGGACCGTTACCTGGGACGCGGAAGCGATCAACGATGATGAGAATCGGGTGTTGTCGTGGCGCTCGGTCGGCAAGACGGCCGCGCCAAACGTCGGCGCGGTCCACTTCCACGCCACCCCAGACGCACGCGGCAGCGAGGTGCGGGTGCGGATCGAGTACGACCCGCCGGGCGGTCCG
>CALMXF010000139.1 GCA_937870985.1 uncultured Chloroflexota bacterium | reverse complement strand
CAACTGCGCGATCCGCAGGCCATGGATATCTTTCGGTAATCCCGGAAATACCAAATTAACTTCTTCGGCGTGCAGCCATCGCCGCTCCAGGAAGGTCCCGTACCCCAGCGCCGCCGCTGGCGCCGCCACAGGTCGGGCGTCGGGCTTGCGCGTCCAGAGGTAGCCGGCAAACATCAGCGCGATTCCGATCGACATCGCGATGTAGAGCAGCTGGTCGCTTCCCAGCCGGGTCAGCGTCCCGCCGCTGGCGACGGCCAGTGTGCCGGCCACGATCAACGACAGACCGATCATCCGGTTGCGCATGATCCGCTTGCGACGGAAAGAGATGACCGAATACAGCAGACCGCCGACGAGAATCGCCGTGCCGGTTGAGTTGATGCCGATCGTCATCGCGGTCATTCCGGGGCCACGCTCGAGCGCGCGCCACCCCTCATCGACGACGTTCGGGCCAATTGGAGTCTGCGAGATCAATGAGACCGCCAGCGCGGTGAGGAGGATCATCACTCCGGCGGCCCTGTCTGCCCAGGAGCGCCGCATCAGCAGGTAGAGCTCGCCGAGGGCCAGATAGCCAACGACGAGCGTCGCGCCAAGGACATAGTAGATGCGCGCCATGAGCGGCGTCCAGCCGGACAGCGTTCCGATCACCTCGCACAGCGCAGCGACACCGAAGATCGCAAAGGCGATTGACCAGACCAGGCCGGCCGGCCTCGGCCGCGCGAGATAGTCACGCGCAACGGCGGCGGCACAACCAAATGCCAGGATCGCCGCTACGATCGGGAAGATCACCATCGATTATCGCCCCCACCCAGCCTGCGTCTACCGACACTTGCCCGATTGTACCGGACGCTGTCGGGCGCGCGGCCTTTACTTCACGGAGGCGATGTAGGCGAGGATGTTGGTCATCTGCTGATCGTTCAGTTCCATCTCAGTGTAGGTTGGCTTGTGTGGGTCGGCCGCGCCGGAGTTCGCCCGCAGCTTGGGGATCCATTCGGCGGGGTCGAGCACCTTGCCCTTGACCGGCTGGGCGCGCCCGCCGTCATGGCAGCCAGAACACCAGGTGTTATAGAGGGCACTCCCGCCGGCAATGTCGGCGTTGGCAAACGCGTCGATCACCGAGCTCGGAGCGTCGATCTGCGTCGGCGTCGGCGCATTGGCGATCGCGGAAGCGGTGCCGGCGATCTCCGTCCGCGCCACCGCCGGGGTGAGATCCTCGAGGTTCACTCTGCCGCAACCGGCAACGACAATCGCCGCCAGTGCCGCGACGAAGACAAGCATCCATCGCCGAGGGGTCGGTTTCATCGTGACGGTTGCTCCTTCCGAGCGCTCTTGGGTCCGCTCACCGGCTCCGCGGCCGGGTCATCGGTCGTTCGCCGCCCAATACGGCCGACATCAGGCGTGACGGTCGCCCCAGCATCCACGGGGCCGCCCGTGGAGTTCGTCTGCCTGTGTTGCCTGTGTTGGAACAACCTGACGTACTATAGGCAGCCAGCAGGATCGTGTCAAATGCATCTGATGGAGGCAGCATGCCAGATTTCGCGTCGCGAATCGAGTCCGTCCGTGAGGCGATGCGCCGCCGCGGGATCGGCCTCCTCTTTCTGCCCGAATCCAGCGCCCTCGAATACCTGACGGGCATCTGCCGAGACATACCCAATCCCACCGAGTCCAATCGCCCAGGCGACTGGGTCGCCGGGATGTATCTCGGCCTTGATGCCGGCCCGGTCATCATCGAGCCGCGCATGGGCAGCGATCGGATGGAAGCCCAGCTACGCGACAAGCCATGGGTCGCGGATCTACTGGTGCTCGGAGAGCCGGACGACTACACCGGCGCGTTGCTGCGCCTGGCCGGCCAGCTTCGAGGAGGGGCCGGCGACATCGCCGTCGGGGAGCGCGCGTGGGCGAAGACGGTGATCGACCTGCGCCGCGCCGCGCCGGAGGCAGCGCTCATCAACGCCGCCGAGATCATCGGGCCGATGCGAGCGATCAAGGATGAGGAGGAACGCGCCGTCATGCGCCGCAACGCGCGGCTTACCGACGAGGTGTACGAGGCGATCCTCCCGCGGATCGAGACAGGGATGTCCGAGCGTGATATCGCCTGGTTGATCGACCGGGCCATTGCCGAGCACGGCGGCGAGTTCGTCTCGTTCCACACCGGCATCCGCATCGGAGGGGGCGATCGCCAGCGCGAGGGATCGATTCACGACCATCTGACGGATCGCACGCTTCAGCGCGGGACGGCGCTGGCCTTCGACTTCGGCATGCTCAAGGATGGCTACTGCTCTGACTTCGGCCGCACGGTCTTCATCGGATCACCGGGCGAACAGCATCGCGCGGTTTACGATCTCGTCATCCGCGCCCAGGCGGCCGCAATCGCGGCGATGCGCGACGGTCAGATCACGGCGGCGGAGCTCGACGCCGTCGCCCGCGACATCATCAGCGAGGCCGGCCACGGTCCGCATTTCATCCATCGGCTCGGCCACTCGATCGGCAAGGATGTCCACGAGCCGCCGTTCCTCCTGGACGGGGACGACACCGTCCTGCGCGACGGAATGTGCTTCACGATCGAGCCGAGCGTCTTCATGGAGGACGGCTCGTTCATCCGCGTCGAGGATGTCGTCATGGTCACACCGGACGGCGGCGAGAACTTCAACGCCACCAGCCATGACCTACGCGTCCTCGACCTCTGAGGCTTTCAGCAGCTAGGCGCCCTGGCGCGCCAGTCGGTCGGCGCGGACCTCCTTCGGCAGGCCGAGGACACGTTCGCCGATGATGTTCTTCTGGATCTCCGACGATCCCGCGTAGATCGTCTCGGAGAACGGATGCATCCAGAGGTAGGGCCAGTTGTCGTGCGCGTCTCCATGACCGTCGACGAGATAGGCATAGGCATCCGGCACATCATCGACGATCTGCGCGTATGGGCCGAGGATCTCCTGGATCAGAATATAGACGCGCTTGTCCGCCTCGGAATAGTGGAGCTTCGAGATCGACGACTCCGGCCCGGGCTGGCCGCCCTTCTCGGCGGCAGAGACGACGCGCAACGCGGCGTAGCGCACCACTTCGATCTCGGCCATGATCTGTCCGAGCTTCTGCCGCACGACAGGGTCGTCGATCAGCCGGCTGCGATCGGTTCGCGGCGTCTGGACGATCTCCAGCAACCGGGCGTAGGACTGCTGCAACCGGGCGACGATCCCCATCATGTCTCCGCCGCGCTCGTAGGAGAGCGTCGTCTGGGCAATTCGCCAGCCGGTATTCAGCTCGCCGATGAGATTATCGGCCGGGACGCGGACGTTGGTAAAGAACACCTCGGCGAACTCGTCGGCAATACCGGTCACCTGCCGCAGCGGACGCACATCGATCCCCGGCTGGTGCATATCGACGATCAGATACGAGATGCCCTGGTGCTTCGGCGCGTCGCGGTCAGTGCGAACCAGCAGGATGCCCATGTCCGCCTCCGGCGCGGTGCTGGTCCAGATCTTCTGGCCGTTGACGACGAACTCGTCACCGTCGATCTCGGCACGACACTGCAGCGCGGCGAGATCGGAGCCGGCATTCGGCTCGGAATAGAGTTGGCACCAGACCTCATCGCCGAGCAGGATGTTGCGCAGATAACGCTCGCGCTGGGCGTCGCTGCCGTGGTGGATCAGGGTCGGGCCAACCAGACCGAGGCCGGCCCAGTTGATCGAGGCCGGCGCATTGGCTCGCGCCATCTCCTCGACGACGATCGCCTGCTCAAGCGGTCGCGCCTCGCGCCCGCCATAGGCCTTCGGCCAGCCCATCCCGAGGTAGCCGGCCTCATAAAGTCGACGATGCCAGGCCTTCTTCCCGGCTACCGTCCGCAGCGGCTCTCGCGGCGTGTTTTCCGCCAGCCATGCGCGCGCCGTCGCCCGAAACGCCTCGTCCTCTGCCGTATAGCGCAGATCCATCGTCATCATCTCCAGATCAGGGGCGAAACGCTCTCAACTGTCGTCCTGGCGGCAGTATACCCGGCGTTCGATCAGCGGCTGCGGCCCACTAGAGCGACCCGACCAGCGCCATCAGCCGCCGCTCCTCGGCGGCGGCGTCGGCAACCGGCAGGTGCGCGACGATTAGCTCGTCCAGCCCCAGGTCGAGCCGCTCGGCCAGCTGCCGC